>NZ_JBEUPA010000085.1:0-34662 GCF_040492065.1 Actinomadura sp. NPDC000929
GACTCGGGGCCGGGTGTTCTCCGATAGCACGCAAAGCTTTGCATAGTGTCGCCCGGAGCGGCCGGCGCGGCGCTGCTGGCGAGCGCGGACCTCATCGCGCTGCACCTGCCGGTCGCGGTGCCGGTCGGCGTCGTCACCGGCGTCCTCGGCGGCGTGTACCTGGCTTGGCTGCTGTCGGTGTCCGGGCGGCGTTGACGGAGCCGATCATCGCAATTAGGTTAGCCTTACCTAAGTTGAGAGGAGTTCCGTGCTGACCTGGGATGAGCTCCACGCCGCGCTGGCCGAGGTGCTGGGCGAGCGCGCGGAGGCGGACGACAACCTCATCGAGCTGGGCATGGACTCGATCCGGCTCATGCAGCTCACCGGCCGGCTCCGGCGCCGCGGCGTCGAGATCCGCTTCGCCGAGCTGGCCGAACGCCCGACGCTCTCCGGTTGGTGGGAACTGCTCGCCGAGAAGGGCCAGGTGGAGGCGTCGGCAGGGCCCGCCCTCGAAGCAGGCGCGGACGCCGTCGAGGCCGCCGTCGAACCCGACGAGCCCTTCGCGCTGGCGCTGATGCAGCACGCGTACTGGATCGGCCGCGACTCCGGGCAGGAGCTCGGGTCCGTCGCGGCCCACCTGTACGTCGAACTGGACGGGCGCGCGATCGACCCGTCCCGCTTCGAGTCGGCCGTGGGCGCCCTGGTGCGGCGCCATCCGATGCTGCGCGCGGCCGTCCGCGACGACGGGACGCAGCAGATCCTGCCCGAACGTCCCGGTCCGCTCGTCACCGTCCACGACCTGCGCTCGTCGGACGACCCGGACGCCGAGCTGGAGCGCGTCCGGGACGAGATGTCGCGGCAGCGGCTCCCCATCGAGGACGGCCGCGTCTTCGACGCCCGGCTCAGCCTCCTCCCGGGCGGCGCGGCGCGCCTCCACCTGGACGTCGACATGGTCGCCGCCGACGCGATGAGCTACCGCGTCATGCTGGCCGACCTCGCCGCCCTGTACGAGGGCGAGACCCTCGCGCCGATCCGCTACGGCTACGCCCGCTACCTCGCCGAGGACCCCCGCGCGCAGGCCCGCGCCGCCGACCGCCGCTGGTGGGCCGGCCGCCTCGCCGACCTTCCCGGCCCGCCCGAGCTGCCGGTCGTCGCGGAGCCGGGGGACCGCGTCGAGCGCAGGCACCACTGGCTGCCGCCGGACGCCAAGGACCGCTTCATCGCCCGCGCCCACGCCGAGGGCGTCACCCCCGCCATGGCGCTCGCGGCGGTGTTCGCCGAGGTGATCGGCGCCTGGTCGGCGACGCCGCGGTTCCTGCTCAACCTGCCGCTGTTCCACCGCGAGCCCGTCCACCCCGACGTCGACAAGGTCGTCGGCGACTTCACCGGATCCATCATGCTGGAGGCCGACCTCACCGAGGACCTCCCGTTCGCCGGGCGGGCCCGCGCGCTCCAGGCGAACCTGCACACGGCCGGCGCGCACAGCGACTACTCGGGGCTGGAGGTGCTGCGGGACCTGTCGCGGCTGCGCGGGGAGCAGGTGCTCGCCCCGATCGTCTACACCAGCGCCCTCAACCTCGGCGAGCTGTTCGGCGACCGCGTCCGCGAGCTGTTCGGCGAACCCGGATGGATCATCTCGCAGGGGCCGCAGGTGCTGCTGGACGCGCAGGTGACCGAGGTGTCCGGCGGCCTGCTGCTGAACTGGGACGTGCGCCTGCCCGCGTTCCCGGACGGCGTCGCGGAGGCGATGTTCGACGCCTACACCGCCGCGGTCACCCGGCTCGGCGCGCCCGGCGCCGACTGGGACGCGCCCCTCGCCGTCGCCGCCGCGCCCGACCGGCTCCGCGTCCGGCACGGGCTGAACGCCACGCCCGCGCCGCCGCCGCGCACGCTGACCGAGGGCTTCTTCGCGCACGCCGCGCGCCGCCCGGACGCCCCGGCCCTGCACTGGGGCGACGGCGGGACGATGACCTATGGCGAGCTCGCCGGCCGCGCCCTGCGGATCGCGTCGGCGCTGGCGGCCGGAGGCGTCCGCCCCGGCGACCGCGTCTCGATCGAGCTTCCGAAGGGACCCGGCCAGGCCGCCGCCGCGCTCGGGGTGCTCGCGGCCGGCGCCGCCTACGTCCCGATCGGCCCGGAGCAGCCGGAGGCGCGGCGGGCGAGGATCCGCGCGAGCGCCGGCGTCGCCGCCTCGCTCACGCCGGACGGTGTCGCCGAGGCCGACCCGCTGCCCGGACCGGTCGCGGTGCGCCCCGACCAGGCCGCCTACGTGCTGTTCACCTCCGGTTCGACGGGCGAGCCCAAGGGCGTGGAGGTCTCGCACGGCGCGGCGATGAACACCATCGGCGACCTCGTCGAGCGGTTCGCCATCGGGCGGGACGACGTCACGTTCGCCGTGTCGGCGCTCGACTTCGACCTGTCGGTGTTCGACCTGTTCGCCGCCTGGCACGCGGGCGGCGCGGTCGTCGTCCCGGACGAGGACGAGCGGCGCGACGCCGCCCGGTGGAGCGGACTGGTGCGGCGCTGGTCGGTGACCGTGCTGAACTGCGTCCCGTCCGTCCTGGAGATGCTGCTGCGCGCGGGGCGGGCGGAGAGCCTGCGGCTCGTCCTGCTCGGCGGCGACTGGGTGGGGACGCACCTTCCCGGCCTGCTCCGGGAGCGCGCCCCCGGCTGCCGCTTCGTGGCGCTCGGCGGCACGACCGAGACGGCGATCCACTCGACAGTGCAGGAGGTCGCGGGCGACGTCCCCGCCGACTGGCACGCCGTCCCCTACGGGGTGCCGCTGCGCGGGGTCGCGTGCCGGGTGGTGGACGAGCGGGGCCGCGACCGCCCCGACTGGGCCACCGGAGAGCTGTGGATCGGCGGCGCCGGCGTCGCGGACGGCTACGTCGGCGACCCGGCCCGGACCGCCGACCGGTTCGTCCTCTGGGAGGGCACGCGCTGGTACCGGACCGGCGACCTGGCCCGCTACCGCCCCGACGGGACCATCGAGTTCCTCGGCCGCCGCGACCACCAGGTCAAGGTGCGCGGATTCCGGATCGAGCTCGGCGAGGTCGAGGCCGCGCTGCGCGGCCATCCCGCCGTGGAGCGCGCCGTCGCGCTCCTCGCCGGCGGCCGCCTCGCCGCCGCCGTGGCGGCGCCCGGCGGGACCGGCCGGGACGCCGTGCTCGCCCGCGCCCGCGACCTGCTGCCCCCGCACATGGTCCCGGAACTGCTCGTGCGCGTGGACGAGCTGCCGCTCACCGCGAACGGCAAGGTCGACCGCAAGGCGCTCGCGGCCCTGGCCGCCGCCGAGGCCGGTGAGGCGACCGCGCCCTACGCCGAGCCCGCGACGTCACTGGAGAAGGTGCTGGCCCGGATCGTCGCCGAGGTGCTGGGGAGGGAGCGCGTCGGCGCGGACGCCGACTTCTTCGCCCTCGGCGGCGACTCCGTCCTCGCCACCACCGTGCTCGCGCGGCTGCGGGAGGCGCTCGACACGACGGCGCTGCCCGTCCGCGTCCTGTTCGCCGAGCGGACGGTCGCGCGGATCTGCCGCCGGTTCACCGAGCTGGAGGAGACGCCGGGACGGCTGGAGTCCGTCGCCGCCATCTGGCTGGAGGTCGAGGCCATGACCGAGGAGGAGCTGACCGCGCGCCTCGGGTGAGCCGCGGGTCAGCCGGGCTCGGGCTCCGGCCGCAGCGTCGCGGTCCGGAGCCCGGTGAGGGTCAGCGCCAGCGCCAGGGCGAGGACGGCGCTGACCGTCCCGTACAGGACGATGGCGGCGCCCGGGGCGAGGTAGCGGCCGAGCGCCCCGGCGCCGAGCGAGCCGATCGCGCCGCCGCCCGTCTCCTGCGCCGACCACAGCGCGTTCACCCGTCCGAGGTGCGAGTCGGGAGTGTGGGACTGGATCAGCCCGTACCGCAGGATCTCCTCGATCGACTGGACGAACCCGTACCCGAACAGGATCGCGACGGCGAGCGCCGGGTGACGGGCCAGACCGAGACACGCGAGCGCGGCGAAGCCGGAGACGGACGCGACGAGCAGCGCCAGGCCGGGTGCCCTGGCCTGTCCGACCCAGCCGCTCGTCAGGGACGCCAGCACCGCGCCGCACGCGGGCGCCGCGAACAGCAGCCCGACCGTGGTCGCGCCTCCGTCCAGGCTCCGGGTCGCGAACGCCGGCATCAGGACGGGGATGCCGCCCGCGACCATGAACAGCAGGCCGAGGAGCATCAGCGAGCCGACGACCCGATGCGAGGCGACGAAGCGGAACCCGTCCCAGACGGCCTTCAGCGGATTGGCGTCCGCCTGCTCCTGCGCGGCGGGCTGGAGGCGCGGCAGCCCGGTCAGCAGCGCGAGCGTGCCGAGCGTCCCCGCGGCCGCGGCCGCGTAGTTCCAGCCCACGCCGAACGCCGACACCACGAGCCCGCCGAGCGCGGGGGACGCCATCGACCCGAGCCGGACGGTCAGCGCGTTGAGCGCCCCCGCCGCGACGAGCTTGTCGGGCGCGACCAGCGCGGGCGTCGCGGCCAGCAGCGCGGTGATGCTGACGCCGGTCATCAGCCCGTCCCATGCCGCCAGCGCGTACAGGGCCGCCAGCGAGGGGGAGGGCAGGAACGCGTTGAGCGCCAGCAGGACGAACCCGATCCCGGCCGCCGCGCGCGCCCGCAGCATCAGGCGCCGCCGGTCGTGCCGGTCGGCCAGGACCCCGCCCCACAGGAACCCGGCGAGGAGCGCGAACCCCTCGGCGGCCGAGACCCCGCCCACGTGCACGGTGGACCCGGTGAGGTCGTACACCTGCACCGGGAGGGCCACGGCCAGCATGCCGATCCCGAAGACCGAGACGGTGCGGGCGATGAACACGTTGCGGAACGGCCTGCTGTCGCGCAGCGGCCCGACGTCGATGACCAGTCGCCGGAGCATCCTCGGGCTTCTCCTCTGCCGATCGAGTGACTAAGGTTAGCCTAGCCTTAGTTGATCGTGAGGAAAGAGGAGCCGTGCAGCGGACGCTGATGAACGGGAAGATCCACCGGGCGACCGTCACCCAGGCGGACCTGCACTACGTGGGCTCGCTGACGATCGACGCCGACCTGATGGCCGCGGCCGACATCGTGGAGGGCGAGCAGGTCCACCTCGTCGACATCGACAACGGCGCCCGCCTGGTCACCTACGCCATCACCGGCGAGGCCGGCAGCGGGGTCATCGGCGTCAACGGCGCGGCGGCCCGCCTCGTCCAGCCCGGCGACATGGTGATCATCATCACCTACGCCGGCGTGGAGGACCCCTCCCGGCACGAGCCCCGCGTCGTCCACGTCGACGCCGCGAACCGCGTCGTCGCCCTCGGCTCCGACCCGTCCGAGCCGGTCCCCGGCGCCCCCGCCCAGCTCGCCGGGCGGTGACCGTGGACGGCCTCACCCCCTGGCCCGCCGACCTCGAAGCCCGCTACACGGCCGAGGGCTACTGGACCGACCGCCTCCTCGGCGACGTCCTGCGCGGCGACCCGTCCGCCACCGCCCTCGTCGCAGGGGACGACCGCTTCACCTACGCCGACCTGGACGCCCGTGCCGCCCGCACCGCCGCCGGCCTCCTCGCCCTCGGCCTCCGCCGCGGCGACCGCGTGCTCGTCCAGCTCCCGAACACCGCGGGCTTCGTCGTCGCGTTCCTCGCCCTCGTCCGCATCGGCGCCGCGCCCGTGCTGGCGCTCCCCGCGCACCGCGAGAGCGAGATCCGCTACCTCTGCGAGCTCTCCGAGGCCCGCGCCTACGTCTGCGCCGACCGCGACGGCGACTTCGACTACCGCGAGCTGGCGCGAACGCTCCCCGTGGAGCACGTCGTCGTCGAGGGCGACGCCGAGGAGTTCACCCCTCTGGCCTCCGTCGACGCCGATCCGGTGGCGGCCCCCGTCCCCGATCCGTCCGACGTGGGCGTCTTCCTCCTTTCGGGCGGCACCACCGGCCTCCCGAAACTGATCCCCCGGACGCACCGCGACTACGTCTACAACCTGGAGGCCAGCGCCGACCTGTGCGGCTTCGACCGCGGCACCGTCTACCTGGTCGTCCTCCCGGCCGCGCACAACTTCGCCCTGGCCTGCCCCGGAATCCTCGGCGTCTTCGCCACGGGCGGCACGGTCGTCCTGTCGCCCTCCGGGTCCCCGGACGAGGCGTTCCCCCTCATCGAGCGCGAGCGCGCCACCGTCTGCGCGGTCGTCCCGCCGATCGCCCTCCTCTGGCTGGACGCCGTGACCTGGTCGGACGAGGACGTCTCGTCCCTGCGCCTGCTCCAGGTGGGCGGCGCCAAGCTCGCCGCGGAGCGCGCCGCCGAGATCCCGGACGCCCTGGGCTGCCAGGTCCAGCAGGTCTTCGGCATGGCCGAGGGCCTCCTCAACTACACCCGCCTGGACGACCCGCGCGACCTGATCGAACGGACGCAGGGCCGCCCCCTCTCCCCGGCCGACGAGATCCGCGTCGTGGACGAGGACGGCAAGCGGGTGGCTCCGGGCGAAGTGGGCGAACTCCTCACCCGGGGCCCGTACACCCTGCGCGGCTACTACCGCGCCCCCGAGCACAACGCCCGCTCCTTCACCCCGGACGGCTTCTACCGCACGGGCGACCTGGTCAGAGAGCTGCCCTCCGGGCACCTCATCGTCGAAGGCCGTGAGAAGGACCAGATCAACCGGGGCGGCGACAAGGTCTCCGCCGAGGAGCTGGAGAGCCACCTCCTCGCCCACCCGGCGGTGCACGACGCGGCCGTGGTCGGCGTCCCCGACCCGGTCATGGGAGAGCGCACCTGCGCCTTCCTGATCATCAGGGAGGGGGAGAGGGCGCCCGGCCTGCGCGAGGTGAAGGACTTCCTCCGCGTGCGGGGCGTCGCCGCCTACAAGCACCCCGACCGCCTGGAGACGGCCGCCGTGTTCCCCCGGACGCCGGTCGGCAAGATCAGCAAGAAGGCGCTCGCCGCCCGCCTCCGATGAGACCGCCACCGGTTCGCCGCCCGGCGTTCACCGTTTCCCGCGAACACCGCCGGAGGTCTCGGCATCCTAATAGACAATTATGTCTATTAGACTTGGGAGACGTCTGTGGCACCCGATCCGCTGGGACCCGGTGATCCGACGAGGCTCGGCGACTACCTCCTCGCGGGGCGTCTCGGCGCCGGCGGCCAGGGCGTCGTGTACGAGGCGTACGGGCCGGACGGCGCGCGGGTCGCGGTCAAGACGCTCCACGGCGACTACTCCGCACGGCACCGCGACCTGTTCGTCCGCGAGGTCGAGGCGGTGCGGCGCGTCGCGCAGTTCTGCACGGCGCGCGTCCTCGCCGTCGACCTGGACAACGCCGTCCCCTACGTCGTCAGCGAGTACGTCGCGGGCCCGACCCTCCAGCAGGCGGTCGACGAGGACGGCCCCTACAAGCCCGACGACCTCTACAGGCTGGCGGTCGGGATCGCGACCGCGCTGACCACCGTGCACCGGGCGGGCGTCGTCCACCGCGACCTGAAACCCGCGAACGTGCTGCTGGGACCGGACGGTCCCCGCGTCATCGACTTCGGCATCGCCCGCACCGAGGACATGTCCCAGAGCGCGACCGGAATGAAGGGGACGCCCCGGTACATGGCGCCCGAGGTGTTCCAGGGGAAGAGTCCCGGGCCCGCCGTCGACGTCTGGGCCTGGGGCGCCACGATCCTGTTCGCGGCGTCCGGCCGCACCCCGTTCAGCGGCGAGTCCCTGCCCAAGCTGATGCACTCCGTGCTGACCACCGAACCGGACACCGCGACGGTCCCCGAGCGGCTGAGGCCCATGGTCGAGGCCGCGCTGGCCAAGGACCCGGAACGGCGTCCCGACGCCCCGGGCCTCCTGCTCGACCTGCTCGGCGGGCGCCCCGACGCGGACCTCCTGGAGCAGGGCGAGCGGGAGGCCCGCGCCGTCCGCATGCCCAAGGCCGCGTCTCCGCCGCTGGGCGAGCGCGCCGAAGAGGTGATGCGGAGCCTCGGCCCGGAGGCGCAGCAGGCCGTCCCGCAGCTCCTGCTGCGGATGGCGGCGGCCGAAGACGACCTCGTCCGCCCGGCGGCCCGCGCCGAGTTCGGCGACGGCCGCACGCCGGAGCCGGTCATCGACGCCGTCCTTTCGGCGTTCACCCAGGCGGGGCTGCTCGCCTGGGACGGGCAGCGCGTCACCCTCGCCTCCCCGGCGCTGCTGCGCGCATGGCCGCGGCTGCGCGACTGGGCCGCCGCCGAACGGCCGGGCCTGGAGGTCCACCAGGAACTCGCCGAGGGAGCGCGGCTGTGGGACGCGCACGGACGCAAGTCCGGCGACGTCCTCCAGGGGACCCGGCTCGAACGCGCGATGACCTGGGCCGTCGGCGGCGGCCGCGCCCTGCGCCCGAACACGCTGGAGCAGGCTTTCCTGGACGCCGGGCGCGCGTCCGTCCGCCGCCGCTCCACGCTGCGGACGGCGGTCTCCGGCGTCCTCGCCGTCCTGCTGCTGGCGACGCTCGTCGCGGGCGTGGCCGTCTTCCAGCAGAGCCGCACCGTCGCACGGCAGCGCGACGACGCGGAGGCCCGCCGCCTCGCGGCCGTGGCGATGGCCACCCGCAAGAGCGCCCCGAGAACCGCCCGCCGCCTGGCCGTCGCCGCCGGCGCCCTCTCCAACACCAAGGAGACCAGGGAGGCGCTGGTCGCTCTTCGCTACCAGTGGGAGAGCGACGTCTTCATCCCGCCCGGCGTGAGCGCCACGACCCGGCGCCAGCCGTCGCCGGGCGGCCGCGTCCTCGCCGTCGTGGACGGCGGAAAGGCCAGTGTCTGGAACATCGACACCCACGCCAGACTGCACGCCTTCACCATCACCGGCGCCGACACCCTCGATCTCGTCGTCACCGACGACGCGCGCACCATGATCACCTGGGCGGGCGACGGGACGGCCCGCGTCTGGGACACCACGTCCGGCAAGGAACGCGGCAGGCTCCCCGTCGGCCGGGCCGGCACCGACGCGAAGATCTTCGACGGGATCGACCTGAGCCCGTCCGGGCACCTCCTGCTCGCCGGCAACCGCGACGCCCGCACCGTCTGGGACCTGCGGACCCTCCGGCAGGTCCCGCTGAGCTGGACGCGCCCGAAGGACGGCGCCGAGATCCTCACGGCCGACGCGGGCGACCAGCTCGTCGCGGGCGTCACGCCCGAGGGCACGGTGCACGTCGACCAGCTGGCGGCCAAGGCGACGATCGCGCTGCCCCGCCTCAACAAGGCGCTCAAGGGGAGATACGCCAGCGCGGCCAGACTGAGCCCGGACGGCTCGCTGCTCGCCGTCGCCGCCACCCCGGCCACGGGCAGGAAGGCAGAGATCCTGCTCTGGAAGCTGGGCGCGGACGAGCAGTACCTGAGGCTCGGACCCGCGAACTCCTACTCCTCCCTGGCCTTCAGCGAGGACGGCGGATACCTGGCGCAGGCCAGGACCATGTGGCGGCTCAAGGGCGGCGGCGTCGCCCCGTCCGCACCCGCCGAACCCATGATCCGGTACGCGCCGAACGCGGACTGCGCCCTGGTCCGGATCGTGGAGAAGCGGGCGCTGCGCTGCATCGAACCGGCGACCGGCCAGGTCTCGTCCCTCGACATCAGCACCTTCCTGAGCACCCAGGTCGTCCAGGGAGGCAGTCTGGTCCAGAACGCGACCATCTCCGCGGACGCCTCGACCATGGCGTACCGCGGCGGAGGCTCGGTGCACTTCTGGGACGTCCGGCGCAGGCGTGCCGTCGACCGGGGATTCAACCTCTCGTCCGACTACCTGTACTCCGGGAACGGCAACGACCTCGCCCTCAGCGCCGATGGGAGGCGACTCGCCGTCTACAAGAACGCCCGCACGGTCACCGTCACCGACGCCGAGAAGTTCGCGAAGCTCGGCGATGTGACGCTGCCCCGGCCCGCCGACAGGATCCAGGCCATGGCCATGTCCCCGGACGGCCGCGGCCTGGCCCTCCTGGTCCGCCGCGGCACTGCGGGAGAACTCCAGTTCTGGGACGCGAAGACGTTCCGGCTGATCCGCGCGCTGGCGTCCTCAGCCGACACCTTCGTCAAACGCATCGTCTTCCGCCCGGACGGCAAGGCCCTCATGACGGACGGCAAGTCCGGCATGATCGAGTACCCGTCCGGCCGCGTCCTGGCCAGAACCGAGGACACCTTCCTCAACACCCTTCTCACCATGAGCCGCGACGGCCGGACGATCGTGAGCGCCGAGGGAACCGAGGCGGACCAGAAAGTCCTCCTCACCGACGGCAGGACACTCCGTTCACGCGGCCTGATCCTGCGCGGCCACAAGAGCTACGTCACGACCGCCGCGATCTCCCCGGACGGCACCCTTCTCGCCACCGGCGACGAACTGGGCCAGATCCGCTTGTGGGAGATCGAATCCGGCCGCCCCTACGCCCTGCCCCTGACCGGCCACCAGACGGAGATCGGCGCCCTGGCCTTCTCCTCGGACGGCAGGACCCTCACGAGCGCCGCCGAAGCCGGCACCGTCCTCACCCACGACCTGGCCCCCGCCCTGACCAGGGCGGCCCTCTGCCGGAACACCTCCGGCGGCCTGACAAAGAAGGAGTGGAAACAGAACCTCCCCACCCTCGACTACCGCCCCACCTGCCCCCGCTGAGGGCCAAATGATCAGAGGGCGGTGGCTGCACCGCCCCCTGATCGCCGGCCCCCCTCAAGACGGTTCGGCATGTGCTGTTCCTGGAGCCGGACGTGCGGGTACGGAGTTGAAGCAGGTCTACCTCCCGACCCCACAACCAACCGATCTACGGGAGCGGAACATGGGCCTCATCCACATAGAGCTGTTCGCAACGCTCGACCTCGTTGCCCAGTCACCCGGCGGCCCCGACGAGGATCCGGTGGGGTTCCCGTTCGGCGGGTGGCAGGCGCCCTTGATGGACGAGGCCGCCGGCGCACAGGTCGTCGCCGCGTACGAGGGCACGGACGCCCTCCTGCTCGGTCGGCGGACGTACGAGATCTTCGCCGCCTACTGGCCGCACCAGAGAGGCGAGGACAACGAGATCGCCGCGCTCTTCAACAGCGTCCCGAAGTACGTGGCCTCCCGAGGCAGGCCGGACCTCTCCTGGGCCGACTCCACGCAGCTCGGCCCGGACCTGGCCGGCGCGGTCCGCGAGATCCGTGACCGGCACGAGCACGTGAAGGTCGTCGGGAGCCTGAACCTGGTGCAGACCCTTCTGCGCGAGAAGCTCTTCGACCGCCTCGACCTCTGGGTGTACCCGATCGTGCTCGGCGTCGGGAAGAAGGTCTTCGACGGTGGGGCGGTACCCATGAACGTCACCCTCCTCGAACCGCCGGCAGCCGCCCCGAACGGCACCGTGTACCTGCGCTACGGCCTGGCCGACGGGACGCCCGAGACGGGCGACATGACCGTCCCCGACCGCGGGGTCTGAGCCGCCTCCTCGCCCGTCGGGGGTGGTGGGCGCTCTCGCCGTCGCCGTCGATCGCAGCGGAGGCCGAGAGCTCCGTCTCGCCGAACGGCGGGGAGGTGGACCTCCCCGCCGTCAGATCACGCAGACCCGGACTTCCGGATCTGGATCTTCGTCGCCCCGCAGGAGGCGATGAGGATCAGGACGATCGCCCCCAGCCCCAAGAGGCCGGGAACGGTTTGTGCCACGAGCATGCCCACCGCGGTTCCCAGAAGGTTCCGCAGCGGTAGGAGCATCGCGTTGGTGGACGCCAGGAGACCGTGCTCATAGGCCTTCACCAGAACGACGCCGCTGAACAGCGCACCGAAGACCGCGCTGACCGCACAGAGCAGCAAGTACGGCCAACGGCCGGCGGTCATGCCCTCCCAGCCGCCTTCCAGAGTCCACGCGCCCACCGCGAGGATGCCGAGGGCGGGAAAACCACAAAGGGTGTTGGCCTTTGCCTTGATCTCCCCATCGAGCATCTCCAGCCGCTTCTGGGAGTAGGCGTACGTGGCCGCCGTGGCGGTCAGGACGCCGATACCCGGAATCCAGCTGGGAATCTGCTGGCCCAGGACATGGACCCCCGGTGCGGCGTCCGAAAAGAAGTTCCCGCCCGAGCCGCCGACGGTATCCCTTGTGAGGGCCCATGTCCCCAGTACCGCGAGAACCGGCCACAAGGCGGTCGAGTAGGTCTTCTGCCGGATGTCCTGGTAGACATCGCCGCCGAGCGTGAAGACCACGGTGAACAAGAACGACAGCGGTTGCATGACCTCCAGCCGAACCCATCGAAGAACGAACTGGAACGACATGTTGTTCGCTCCCAGAGCGGCGCCCAGCAGAAGGGCCTGCTTCCAGACGGCCCAACGGCACCACAACGACGGCCGAAAGAAGTACCAGAAGACCGCCGTCCCGAAGATGACGGAGACAAGCGCCGCCGTCACCGGTCCGACATGCTTGGTAACGCCGATGGCTACCAGGAGACAGCCGTTGAGAGCACCCACTGAATTGGCGAATACCGCCATCGTGAGCGCCTTTCTGTCCGCGCCGTGGAGGTCGCTTGTCAGCGACCGCCAACACCTGCGAAACGCCGCGAGCGAGCCTCGCCGGCGCTCTCTCTTGCAATTCACGAGATCCCCTTTGGTTTGTGGGGCGCGCCAGGAGGATCTCGGGACGTTCTCCCGGTCCTGGTCGCGCCCGCTATGCGGAGCAACTCAAGAGCCGGGAAGGCTCTTCAGTTTTATGGTCGCAACGTTAGTCTACCAGAGCTGAATTCGCGGATAGACGGTGAATATCGAGCCGAGAATTGAGAATGGTGCTCGCGAGATGCCTTCGAATTCATATCCGGGGCAGACCGCCGTCTACCCCGGAAATTCAACGGATGTAGCCGTTCACGACCATCGGCAGCGACGCGTCCAGGCCCGCCATGTGCAGCACGCCTTCGTCGCGGGGGTCGCCAATGGTGTGCCCGTTCGCCGCCATCGCCGCGAGCAGGACCCGAACGTCGCCGTTCACGGTCTGGCGGTAGGCGTCCAGAGCCTGCGACGCGTGCTGCCGTCCAGCCCACGTCTCGTTGTCGGTGAACAGCACCATCCCGTCCACCTCAAGACGCTGATGCTGCGCCCACTGGAACGGCTGCGACAGATCCGTGCCGCCGCCCGACGGACGCCAACGGGAGATCTCCCGCAGGTTCGTGCGCGCCGTCACCTGGGACGCGCGGACCTGGGTGTCGACGTCGATGACGTGGCAGTTGCCGCGCTCGATCCGGTTCAGGATGACCGCCATCGCGTTCGCGACCTCGTAGCAGGACCCGAGCGGCGCACCACCCGAGGTGATGTTGCGGAAGCTCATGGACCCGGAGGAGTCCACCGCCACCAGCAGGCGCCGACCGGACGGCTCCATGTGCCCGAACGACAGCTCGTACGCCTCTTCGAGCGCGTCGACGATGGCCGGGACCGGCGACCAGTGCTGCACGTCCGCGCGCGGGTGCGGCTGTGCGCGACCGCTCCCGTACACGCGCAGGGCGAGGAACAGATCCATCGGGTGGATCCGGGCCTTCGCGAGCGCGCCGGCGTCGGTGAGCCGGTCCGCGGCGCGCCGGGTCGCGTCACCCATCGGCGTCAGCGTCCCGATCCGAGTCATCCGGGACAGGTTCCGAAGCAGCGCGGTCATCCCGATCGTGTCGACGAGCTCGTCCCACACGCCCGGCTCGGTGAGAACCGCGTCCGGGAGGAACTCCCACGGCACGCCCCGGGACCGCACCACGTCGATCGCGTCGACCGGGCCGGTGGCGGCCTGCGCGGCGAGGAACGCGTCCACTGCGGGCACCCGCGCGCGGACGTCATCGTCGGAGACGTTCCCGGTGATCCATCCGAACAGCGCACGCCGCGCCGGCGAATTGGCCTTGGGGTGCGCGATGCGGAGCGCGTCCCGCAGCGCGAACGCCTCCCCGGCCGGGGTCCTGCGCTGCCGAGCCTTGCACACTCGCCACGCGACCTGGTCGACGTCACCGTTGAGGAACCACGACGCGAGCGCGGTCCGCATCGCCCGCCCGATCACAGGCGCCGTGCCGCTGCCGGTGGCCTTGCCGCCGAGGTTCTTCCAGTAGCCGAAGAACGACGCGAGATGGTCCGTGGTCCGCGCGACCTGCGCCAGCGACGCCTTCACGGCCTGCCGGGTGCCGGCGTCGCCGCGCGCCGCGGCGGCGGCCATGACGAAAAGCGCGGGACGGTTCTTCGGAGCACGCGGCGGACGCGCCGTAGAGATCGCCGTCGCGAGGTCGACGACCCGGACGCCGTCCGCGGCGATGGCGTCGAACACGACCTGCGCGTTGTCCGCAGTGAGCCTGTCTTCGCCGACGTAGAAGGTGCCGCCGGTGGTGCCGAGGATGAGGAAGTCCTCCAGCCGCGTCCACAGGTCCTTGGCGAACCCGTAGCCGCCGGCGTTGTTGCGGACCTGCTCGGTCTCACGGCCGGGAATCGGCCGGCTCTGCGGCGTCTGCACGGTGGAAACCGAAGCAAGAGGGTCACGGGCCATCAAGGGCCTCCAAGGAATTCGACCCGCCTCAGGGGCGGATGTGGGGGAGGAGCAAGCGCACAGGGGAGGGCGGATGTGGTGGCGTCCACCGGGGTTTTAAGTCCAATGCTCTTCCTGGCTGAGCTACCACCCGGCATTGCCGGGTGGGCAGGATTCGAACCTGCGACCGTTGGATCCGATAACCGACGGGCTTCGACCCGCCCTTCCCCTGTGCGTCGCTCGGCCCGTAGGGCCGGGTACACGCACGGATGTGGGAACGACCACCGGATTGCGTCTATTCGAAAGAGATAACCGACGGTCTTCGACCCGTGCGCGCACCGGACCCGACGCGCTGATCAAAAGGTAGTCCGCCCCGAAACGGCTCGCATCCGAATATCGCCCGGTTCCGACGGTGAGGCGGTCATGGTCCAGGCCATGCACCCGACACCCCGCGCGTAGCCGCCCGCTGATCGCGCGTCACTCCGCAAGGTCCTCGCTTGGCCGACGCGGGGGCCCGGCCCAGCGGACCAAGTTGTGGAACAGCTCCGCCTGCTCGATGGCGTCATCCAGCGCATTGTGCGTGTGCGGTCGGTCGGACAGCAGCTCGGCGGGCATCTGGCGTTTGGTCGAGCGGGTGATCGGAGTGCCGGCCTTGGCGGCGTACATGCTCTTGAGATCCAGGTGCCGGGAGTGGCCGAACGGAGATCCCGCGTCGGTGAACCGCGTCCAGTACCAGTACAGGAACATCCAGTCGAAGCCGAGCGGATAGGCCACGAACACCGGCGAGGCATCCGCCGCGCTCGCCACCGCGGTCACCCAGGCGGTCGCCGCGTTCATCGCCTCACCCGGATCACGGCCCTCGATCGCGAGGTGGTCGCGGTCCAGGCCGCTGACGGCCAGCGCCTCAGAAACGTAGGCGTCGCTGATCGGTTTCAGTTCCGCGTAGAACGTGGTCTCGGCAGGATCGGCCGGCTTGAACGCGCGCCCGTCAAAGGCCCCGCAGGCGCTCATGCCAAAGCTCAGCATGGAGTAAGGCCCAGGAATCGGCCCATCGGCCTCAACATCAACCGAGATGTACACCTCAGGCTTGCCCATCCTCGACCTCCTTGACATCTCCGAACATGATCCCGCGTCAGGCCCAGCGTCATCGCGGTTGAGACGTCAATCGGCTTGTCATGGTTCACGGGGTTGGCAGGTGGGGCACCAGACGGTTCTGCGGCCGGAGAGGCGGCGGCTCTCCAGAGGGGTGCCGCAGCGGGGGCAGGTGGGAGCCGGGGTGTCTCGGGCTCCGGTCAGCCAGGTTCTTCGGGGTGGGACCCGTTCGGCCTTGATGGAGGCGCGGAGGACGCGGCGCATCGCTCTGTGGAGGGTGGTGACTTCTGAGGCGGTCAGGGCGCGGGCGGGGCGCAGGGGGTTGATGCGGGCTCGCCAGCAGATCTCGTCGGCCAGGAGGTTGCCCAGGCCGGCGGTGACCGTCTGGTCCGTGAGGGTGGTCTTCAGGCGGCCTCGGTGGGCGCCGAGGGTGGCGGCCAGGTCGTCGCGGGAGAGATCCAGGGCGTCCGGGCCGAGGTTTCCGAGGGTCTCGTCTGCCTGCCTGTCGTCGGCGGCCAGGTGGACGCCCTGGAGTTTGCGCATGTCGCGGAAGCGGAGTTCGCCGTCGGGGAGCCTCCAGATGACGCGGTCGTGGCGGTGGCGCGGCTCGTCCGGGTGGTGCCAGGTGAGCGAGCCCGTCATGCCGAAGTGGAGCAGGACGACCGGGCCCTGCGCCGGGGCCAGCAGCCACTTGCCGTGGCGGTGCGGTTCCTCGAAGCGGTGGCCGCGCAGCGCGGTGCTCAGGCGCCGGGCGGTGACTCCGCGCAGGACGCCGGGGTCGAGCACCGACACTGAGGCGATCGGCTCGCCGGTGTGCTCGGCGAGCACCCGGCGGAAGCCTTCGACGTCGGGAAGTTCCGGCATGGCGGGTCCCTACCCGCTGGCGGGTCAGGTCTGCGGGACGACGTGCGGCGCGATGCTGGAGAGCTTCTCGCAGGTCTCCTCGTATTCGCGGTCGGGGGTCGAGGCGCTGACGATGCCCGCGCCGGCGCGCAGCCACGCCTGGCCGTCCTCGGCGTAGAGGGCGCGGAGGACGAGGGCGGAGTCCAGCGCGCCGTCGTGGGAGACGGTGACGACGGCGCCCGAGTACAGGCCGCGGCGCTCCTCCAGGCGGGTGATGGCCTCGATCGCCTCGGGTTTCGGGATGCCGGACGCGGTGACGCCGGGGAAGAGCGCGTCCAGGGCGTCCCATGCGGTGCGGCCGGGGGAGAGGGTGCCGCTGACGCTGGAGCCCAGGTGCTGGACGCTGCCGCGTTCCTTCACCGTCATGAAGCCGGTCACGCGGACGGTCTCCGGGTCGCAGACCCGGTAGAGCTCTTCCTGGGACGTCCTGACGGAGACGGCGTGCTCGTAGATCTCCTTGGGATCGGTCTCCAGGTCGTGGCGGGTGCGGGCGTCGGTGTCGGCGCCGAGGCCGAAGGCGCGGGTGCCTGCGAGGGGCTGGGTCATGACGTGCCCTGCGGAGTCGACGCTCGCGAGCACCTCGGGGCTGAACCCGGTGGCCTGGAATCCGCCCAGGTCGAGCAGGAAGGAGCGGGCCGGGGTGTTGGCCTCCCGGCCGCGGACGTAGGTCGAGACGACGTCGACCGGGTGGGGGACGTCCAGGCGGCGCGACACGATGACCTTCTGGTAGCGGCCCGCGTGGATCTCGGCCACGGCCTCGGCGACGCGATCGCGGTAGGGGGCTCCGCCGGCGCTGACGTCGACGGGCGAAGGCTCGCCGACCGGGTGGCCGTTCGGCCTGGCCAGGAGCTTGGTGACCTGCTCTATGTCCGCTTCGTCCGTGCTGGTGACGGTGACGCGGCCGTTCTCGGCCCGCACCTCCGTGCGGGGGACGATCAGGTGGGCGAGCCGTCCGGAGGGGCGGGCGGCGGCGCACTCGAACGCGATCCAGCCGTAGGCGTTCCAGACGGGCAGGGGCGCGGCGGCGAACGTGTCGCGGAGGGCGTCGGCGGGGCGGCCCGTCCAGGGGCGGGTGAGGGGAGCGTGGCACGGCCAGCGGGCGTGGACGGCGCCGGCGTCGAGGACGATCTCGGCGAGCATGCCTCCCGCGAACGTCCAGGAGCCGGGCCGCTCGTAGACGACGTAGTCGCCGAACAGGCCCGATCCGGCCAGGCGGGCCATGAGGGCGAGCGGCGCCGAGGGATGCTCGACGACCAGCTCGGCGGGGTTCGCATCGGTGCGCAGACCAGTGGACAAGGCAGCTCCCTCTTCGCGGCCGGAAGGTCAAACTTAGGTAAGGCTAACCTTGCATGATTTTTATAGGCAAGGCTAACCTAACTCGCGGTGGCGAAGCCCGACGACGGAAGAGTTGAGCGTGGAGCAGACGACGGCGGCGCGGCGGCGCGAACTGATGCGGCGGATGATGGCCGAGGCCGGGCTGGGCACGGACACCGCCCGGCTCGCCCCCCGGGGCTCGGACGGACCGGCCCCCCTGTCCCACGCGCAGCAGAGCATGTGGCTGCACCACCGCGCCTTCCCGGAGAGCCCCGCCTACAACGTCTGCCTGCTGATCCGCATGTCCGGCCCGCTCGACGCCGGGGCCCTCCGCGAGGCGCTGCGGGCGCTGGTCCGGCGGCACGCCGTGCTCCGCACCGTCTACGCGGAGGGCCCCGATCAGCGGGCGGTGCAGATCGTCACGGAGGACGACTCGCTCGACCTGCCGCCGGTCCGGTGCGCGGACGCCGGGGCGCGGGCGGCGGCGCTGGCGGCGCTGCCCTTCGACCTGCGGGCTGAGCGGCCGATCCGGCTGGAACTGCTTCGGCTGGGTGAACACGAGCACGCGCTGGTGCTCGTCGTGCATCACATCGCCTGGGACGGCATGACCTGGGGTTCGCTCTCGCGCGACCTCTCAGCGCTCTACCGCGCGGCCGTCACCGGGGCCCCGGACGGGCTGCCCTCGCTGGACGTCCAGTACGCCGACTACGCCGAGTGGGAGCAGCGGCGGCCCGTCGCCGAGGACGATCTCGCGTACTGGCGGGAACGCCTCGATCCGCCCCCGGCCCCGCTCGACCTGCCCGCGGACCGTCCGCGGAGCGCGGTCGTGTCCGAGCGCGGTGGACGGCGGGCGCGCCGCTTCGAGGACGACGTGACCGAGGGCATGCGCAAGCTCGCCGCGGAGGAGAACCTCACCCCGTACATGGTGATGGCGGCCGCGTACGCGGTCCTGCTGCACCGCTACACCGGCTCGGTGGACGTGGCGATCGGTTCGTCGGTGATGAACCGCGAGCACGCCGAGGTCGAGCGGCTCGTCGGGAACTTCGGCAACACGCTCGTGCTGCGCGCCGACCTGAGCGGGACGCCGACGTTCCGGGAGGCGCTGCGCCGGGTGGGCCGCACGGTCGCCGAGGCCTTCGCGCACCAGGCGGCGCCCTACGACAGGCTCGTCCAGGAGCTGAGGCCGGCGCGCGGACGGGGGCGCTCGGCGTTCTTCGACACGATGCTGCTGTTCCTCGCCCAGGAGATCGGCGAGCTGGACCTGCCCGGCATCACGTCGAGCTGGACGCACGTCCACAACGGCACCACGCACTTCGACCTGTCGCTGGAGGCGTTCGTCCGGCCGCAGGGGATGACGGTCGAGGCGACGTTCCGGCGCGAGCTGTTCGAGGACGAGCGCATCGACGCGCTGCTGGCCCACCTGGAGACGCTTCTCCGCGACGCGCTGGCCGGCCCCGACAGGCCCATCGGCGCGCTGGAGGTCATGAGCGCGGACGAGCGCGCCCTGATCGGCGCGGCGAACGCCACCGACCGCGCCCTGCCCGCGACCGACGTCGTCGCCCTGTTCGAGGAGCAGGCGGCCCGCACTCCGGAGGCCACGGCGATCGAGGCGGGCGGCGCGGCTCTCACCTACGCCGAGCTGGACGAGCGGGCGTCCGCGCTCGCCGCCGAGCTGCGCGCCCGGGGCGCCGGGCCGGAGAGCGTCGTCGCGCTCGCGCTGCCGCGCACGCCCGATCTCGTCGTCGCCCTCCTCGGGGTCCTGAAGGCGGGCGCCGCCTACCTGCCGCTGGACCTCGACCATCCCGCCGACCGGCTCGCCTACATGCTGGACGACGCCGGGCCCCTCTGCGCGATCGTCACCCGCGACACCGCGCCGCTGCTCCCTGGAGCCACCGAACTCCTGGTGCTCGGCACCAACCTCCGCGACGTTGGAAACACCCGCACGGCGCCTCCGCGTCCGGACGGCCTCGCCTACGTCATCTACACCTCCGGCTCCACCGGCCGCCCCAAGGGCGTGGCGATCCCGCACGGCGCGCTCACGAACTTCCTGCTCACCACCCGTGCCCGGCTGGACCTCGGCGCCGGCGACCGGCTCGTCGCCGTCACGACCGTCGCCTTCGACATCGCCGCCCTGGAACTGTTCGTCCCGCTGATCAGCGGCGCGACGGTCGTCCTCGCGGGCCGTGACACGGTCCGCGACCCGGCCGCCCTCGCCGGGCTCCTGGCGGACGCGACGATCGTCCAGGGCACCCCGTCGCTGCTCGGCACGCTCGACCCGCAAGCGTTGAAGGGGCTGCGCGTCCTGGTCGGCGGTGAGGCGCTGCCGCCCGCCCTCGCCGCGTCGCTCGCGGAGTCGGCGACGCTCGCCACCAACATGTACGGGCCGACCGAGGCGACGATCTGGGCGACGTCCGCGGACCTTCCCGCGGACGGCATAGGCACGCCCTTCTGGAACACCCGCGCCCACATCCTGGACGCCGCCCTCCGCCCGGTCCCACCGGGCGTCCCCGGCGAGCTGTACCTGGCGGGCGCGCAACTCGCCCGCGGCTACGCCGGCCGCCCCGATCTGACCGCGGAGCGCTTCGTCGCCGACCCGTCCGGCCCGCCCGGATCCCGGATGTACCGGACGGGCGACCTCGCGCGGCGCGCCCGCGACGGGTCCGTCGAGTACCTCGGCCGCACCGACGACCAGGTGAAGATCCGCGGGTTCCGGATCGAGCCCGCCGAGGCGCAGGCCGTGCTCGCCGCGCAGCCGGGCGTCGCGCAGGCCGCGGTCGCCGTCCGCGAGGACCGCCCCGGCGATCCCCGTCTGGTCGGCTACTACGTCCCCGCCGAGGGACTGGACGAAGCAGCCCTGCGCGACGCGCTCGCCGGCGCGCTGCCCGAGTACATGGTGCCGTCCGCCCTGATCGCCCTGGAGGAACTGCCCCGCACGGTCAACGGCAAGCTCGACCGCGCCGCGCTGCCCGCGCCCGAGGCCGAGGTGTCGGGACGGGCGCCGCGCGACGCCCGCGAGGCCGCCCTGTGCGCGATCTTCGCCGAACTGCTCGGCGTCGAGGGCGTCGGCATCGACGACGACTTCTTCGCGCTCGGCGGGCACTCGCTGCTGGCGGCGCGCCTCGCCGCCAGGGCCCGGACCGTCCTCGGCGCGGAGCCGTCGATCGCGGACGTGTTCGAGGCGCCGACCGTCGCCGCGCTCGCGCCCCGCCTGGTCGCGACCGGCGCCGTCCGCGTCCGCGACGTCGCGCGGCCCGAGATCGTCCCCGCGTCGGCGGCGCAGCGCGGCCTCTGGCTGGAGGAGCGGCTCCGCGGCCCGTCGGCGTCCTACTCGCTGCCGCTCGGGATCCGCCTGCACGGCCCGGTCGACGAGGACGCCCTCGACCGGGCGTTCGCCGATGTCGTGGCCCGCCACGAGGCGCTGCGCACGCTCCTCGTCGAGGGACCGGACGGCCTGCCCGTCCAGCGCGTCCTCGACCCGGACGTCCCCGCCGGCCTCGCCGTCGTCGACGCGCGGGACGAGACGCCGGAAGGGCTCGCGGCCATCGAGAAGGCCGCCACCGCGCACGTCTTCGACATCGGGCGCGACCTCCCCGTCCGCGGCACCCTCGTCCGGACGGGCGACGCCGGCTGGTCCCTGATCCTCCTCCTGCACCACGCCGCCGCCGACGAATGGTCGTTCACGCCGTTGCTGGCCGACCTGGCCCGCGCCTACGAGGCCCGCCGGGACGGACGGGCCCCCGGCTGGGAGCCGCTGCCCGTCCAGTACGCCGACTACGCGGCCTGGCAGCGCGAGGTGTCCCCCGGCACGGCGCCGCAGCTCGACTTCTGGGCGGACGCGCTCTCCGGGCTTCCCGAGGAGACGGTCCTGCCGTTCGACCGGCCCCGCCCGGCCGAGGCGAGCCGCCGCGGCGGGCTGGTGCCGTTCCGGCTCCCGGCGGAGGGGGCGCGGCGCCTCGCGCGCGACACCGGCGCCAGCGTGTTCATGGTGCTGCACGCCGCCGTCGCCGCGCTGCTCCAGCGGTCCGGCGCGGGCGACGACGTCGCCGTCGGCTCCCCGATCGCCGGGCGCGGCGACGACGACCTCGCCGACCTGGTCGGTGTCTTCGTCAACCCGCTGGTGCTGCGCACCGACCTGTCCGGCGATCCGACCTTCGCCGAGCTGCTCCGGCGCGTCCGGACCGCCGACCTCGCCGCGTTCTCCCGCGCCGACGTCCCCTTCGAGCGGGTCGTCGAGCGGCTCGCGCCCGAACGCTCCCTCGCCCGCAGCCCCCTGTTCCAGGTGATGATCGTCCACCAGAGGCTGGAGGACGTGCGGCTCGCGCTGCCCGGCGTGCGCGCCGAGCCGTTCCTGCCGGAGACCGGCGGCGTGAAGTTCGACCTCGACCTGTACTTCGCGGAGGGCGACGACGAGATCGAGGGGTTCGCCGCGTTCGCCGCCGACCTGTTCGACGCTTCGACCGTCGAGCGGTTGACCGACGACCTCGGCGCACTGCTCGCCCAGGTCACCGCGGACCCCGGCCGGCGGCTGTCCTCCCTCGGCGCGCCCGTCGAGCACCCCGACACCGCGCGGGAGTTCCCCGTCCGGACGGCCGCCGGGCTCATCGAGGCGCAGGTGGAGCGGACCCCGCACAGGACCGCCGTGGTCTTCGGCGACACCGCCCTCACCTACGCCGACCTCGACCGCCGCGCCGAGGCGCTCGCCGACCGCCTCGCCGCCGCCGGGGCGGGCCCCGAGCGGGTCGTCGCGCTCGCGCTGCCCCGCTCCGACGAGTTCGCCGTCGCCCTGTACGCGGTGCTGAAGACGGGGGCCGCCTACCTGCCGATCGACCTGTCGTACCCGCCCGCCCGCGTCGCCGCGACGCTCGACGCCGTCCGGCCGCTGCTGGTGCTCGGACGCGACGAGCCGCCGCGGGACGCACCCCGCCGCGAACGCCCCGACGTCCGCCCCGACCACACGTCCTACGTCGTCTTCACCTCCGGCTCCACCGGGACGCCCAAGGCCGTCGCCGGCACCCAGCGCGCCCTCGCCAACCGCCTCGCCTGGGGCGCCGGCCTCGCCGCGCCCGGCGTCCGCGCCGCCAAGAGCTCGCCCGCGTTCATCGACGGGACGACCGAACTGCTCGGCGGCCTGGTCGCGGGCGACACGGTCGTCATCGCCGACGCCGAGACGGCCGCCGACGCCGTCGCGCTCGCCGACTTCGTCGACCGCCACGGCGTCGGCCTCGTCACGCTCGTCCCGAGCCTCTTGGCGGTCCTCGCGGACAACGGCCTGCCGCCCTCGGTCACCACCTGGATCAGCAGCGGCGAGGCGCTCCCCAGCGCGCTCGCCGAGCAGGTCCCGGGACGGCTGGTCAACCTCTACGGATGCTCGGAGGCCGCCGGGGACAGCCTCATCGCCGAGGCGGGCGGGCTGCGGCCCATCGCCAACACCCGCGCTCACGTGCTGGACGCCGCGCTCCGCGAGGTGCCCGTCGGGGAGCTGTACCTCGCGGGCGACGGCCTGGCGCGCGGATACCTCGGCGACCCCGCCCGCACGGCCGAGCGCTTCGTCGCGAACCCGTTCGGCCCGCCCGGCTCCCGCCTCTACCGCACCGGGGACCGCGTCCGGCGCCGCCCGGACGGCGGGCTGGACTTCCTCGGCCGCGCCGACGAGCAGCTCACGATCCGCGGCTTCCGGATCGAGCCGGGGGAGGTGGAGTCCGCGCTCGCCGCCCTGCCCGGGGTGCGGCGCGCCGCCGTCGCCGCGCACGGATCCCGCCTCGTCGGCTACGTCACGGGCGACGTCGAACTGGGGGCGCTCGACACCGCGCTGCGAGCGGTGCTGCCCGACTATCTCGTCCCCGCCGAACTGGTCGTCCTGGACGAGCTTCCCCTGAACCCGAACGGGAAGGTCGACCGGCGCGCCCTGCCCGAGCCCGGACGCCCGGCGGGCGGGCGGGCCCCGGCCACCGGGCCCGAACGCGTCCTCGCCCGCCTCGCCGCGACCGTCCTCGGCCGCGACTCCGTGGGCGCCGACGACGACTTCTTCCGCACCGGGGGCGACAGCATCAGCGCGTCGCTCCTCGTCGCCCGCGCACGCCGCGCCGGCCTGTCGTTCACCGTCCGGGACGTCTTCCGGCTGCGGACCGTCGAGGCCCTCGCCCGGGCCGCCGCGCCCTCCGAGGAGACCAAGCCCGCCCGGACGGGGGACCCGGCCGGTGAGCTTCCGCTATCGCCGCTCCAGGAGGGCCTGCTCTACCACCTGATGCTGGCCGGTGAGGACCGCGACATCTACGTCCAGCAGGCCGTGGTGACGCTGTCAGGACCGGTCGACCCCGAGCGGATGGCGCGGGCCGTGCGTGCCACGCTGGAGAAGTTCCCGAATCTCCGCGCCGGGTTCCGGACCGACGGCGACCGCGCGGTCCAGTTCGTCCCGGACGACTTCGAGACCCCGTGGACGCACGCCGACGTGGCCCCGCAGGACCTGGAGGCGTTCGTCGACGCCCAGCGCGCCGCGCCGTTCGACCCCGCCGCGCCGCCGCTGATCCGCTTCGCCCTCGCCCGCCTGGCCGAGGACGACCACCGGCTGGTCCTCACCTCCGAGCTGATCCTGCTGGACGGCTGGTCCGGCGGCCTGCTCGTCACCTCGCTGCTCGGCGCCTACACCGACGCCGCCGCCGAGGCCCGCCGCCCCGTCCCGCCCTTCCGCGCGTTCCTCGACTGGGTGAACGGCCGCGACAGGACCGCCGCGGCGGACGCCTGGCGCCGCGCGCTCGACGGCTTCGACGAGCCCGCCCTCGTCCGGCCGGGCCTGGTCGACGCGCCCGCCGACCTCGCGGGCGCCGGAGAGGTGCACCGCGCGCTGCCCGCCGGCCTCGCCGAGCGCCTGGACGAGGTCGCACGGGAGCGGGGCGTCACGCCCGGAACCCTCTTCCAGACCGCGTGGGGCCTGGTCCTCATGGGCCTGACCGGGCGCGACGACGTCGTCTTCGGCGCCTCGGTCTCCGGACGCCACCCCGACGTGGACGGCGTCGAGTCGATGGTCGGCCTGCTGTTCAACACCGTCCCCGTCCGCGTGCAGGCGGGCCCGGCGGACGCCCTCGCCACCGTCCTCGACCGGGTCCAGGCCGCGCAGTCCGAGCTGTTCGACCACTCCTTCGTCGCCCTCGCCGACGTCCAGCGCGCCACCGGGCTCGGCACCCTCTTCGACACGCTGTTCGTCTTCCAGAACTTCCCGGGAATGCCGACCGGCCGCGCCTTCGGACCGGACGGCGACCTGCGGGTCCTCGGGCGCGAGGTCCGCGACGCCACCCACTACCCGATCACCATGGTCGTCGAGCCGGACGCCGGTCTGCGCGTCATGTACCGGGGCGACGCGTTCACCGAAGCCGAGGCCGAACGCGTCACCGACCGCTACGTGCGGGTCCTGAGGCGCCTCGCCGAAGCGCCCGAGACCCCGTGCCACCGGCTCGACCTCCTCCTCCCGCCGGAGCACGACCGGCTCCGGCGCGACTGGGACGAGGCGCGGCACCCCGTGCCCGAGCTGACGGTCGCGGAGCTGCTCGCCGAGCGCGCGGCCGAGCGGCCCGGCGACCCCGCGCTCGTGTCCCTCCCGGACGTCCGCCTCACCTACGGCGAGCTGAACGCCGAGGTGAACCGGCTCGCGCGGCTCCTGCTGGCCAACGGCGCCGGTCCCGAGAAGGTCGTCGCGCTCGCCCTGCCGCGCTCGGCGCGGATGGTCGTCGCCCTGTTCGCCGTCCTGCGCACGGGCGCCGCCTACCTGCCGCTGGAACTGGACTACCCGGCCGACCGGCTCGACTTCATGCTCAAGGACGCGGCGCCCGTCTGCCTGGTCTCGCACCGCGACATCGCCGCCGGCCTCGCGCACTCCGGGGCCGCCCTCGCGCTGGACGACCCGGCGACCGACCAGGCCCTCACGGCGCAGCCCGGCCACGACCTGGAACCGGACGAGGTCCCCGGCTTCGCGCCCGGCACGCCCCGCAGGCTCGACCACCCCGCCTACGTCATCTACACGTCGGGCTCCACCGGGCGGCCCAAGGGCGTGGTGACGCCCTACCGGGGCCTCACCAACATGCAGTTCAACCACCGCGCCAACATCTTCGACCCGGTGGTCGCGTCGGCGGGGCGCCGCCTCCGCATCGCCCATACCGTCTCCTTCTCCTTCGACATGTCGTGGGAGGAGCTGCTCTGGCTCATCGAAGGCCACGAGGTGCACGTCTGCGACGAGGACCTCCGCCGCGACGCCCAGGCCCTCACCGCCTACCTGCGGCAGCACGAGATCGACGTCATCAACGTGACCCCGACCTACGCCCAGCAGCTCCTGGAGGAGGGGCTCCTCGACGGCGGGCACCGGCCGCCCCTCGTCCTCCTCGGCGGCGAGGCCGTCCCGACGTCGGTGTGGGAGCGGCTCGCGCGCGCCGACGGCGTCCTCGGCTACAACCTCTACGGCCCGACCGAGTACACGATCAACACCCTCGGCGGCGGGACGGGGGACAGCGCGACACCGACGGTCGGCAAGCCGATCTGGAACACCCGCGGGTACGTCCTGGACGCCTGGCTGCGCCCCGTCCCGCCGGGCGCGCCGGGCGAGCTGTACATCGCGGGCGCCGGGCTGGCGCGCGGCTACCTCGGCCGCGCCGACCTGACCGCCGAGCGCTTCGTCGCCGACCCCTCCGGCCCGCCCGGATCACGCATGTACCGGACGGGCGACCTCGTGCGCGTCCGCGCCGACGGCGACATCGACTTCCTCGGCCGCACCGACGACCAGGTGAAGATCCGCGGCTACCGGGTCGAGCTGGAGGAGATCGAGACCGCCCTCGCCGCCGAGCCCGGCGTCGGCCAGGCCGCCGTCGTCGCGGTCGAGACTGACGTCCCCGGGGGGAAGCGCCTCGTCGGCTACGTCGTCCCGGACGGCTCCCGCGACGGCGCGGCCGAAGAGCAGCTCGCCGAGTGGCGGCAGATCTACGACACCGAGTACACCGAGGTCGGGACGGTCGTGCACGCCGAGGAGTTCGCGGGCTGGGACAGCAGCTACGACGGCGCCCCCATCCCGCTGGACGACATGCGCGAGTGGCGCGCGACCACCGTCGAGCGCATCCGCGCGCTCGGCCCGCGCCGCGTCCTGGAGATCGGCGTCGGCGCCGGCCTCCTCCTCACCCGCCTCGCGCCCGGCAGCGAGGAGTACTGGGGCACCGACTTCTCCGAGCCGGTCATCGCCAAGCTCCGCGCGGACCTCGGCGGCCCCGCGGAGCCCGCGTCCCGGGACTGGCAGGCCGTCGGCCCAGGTTCGCCCGTCCGCCTCAGCTGCCGGCCCGCGCACGACACCGGAGGCCTGCCCGAAGGCCACTTCGACACCATCGTGATCAACTCGGTGGTGCAGTACTTCCCCGGCGCCGCCTACCTGGAGGACGTCGTCGCCAAGGCGATGCGCCTGCTCGCCCCGGGCGGCGCGCTCTTCGTCGGGGACGTCCGCGACCTGCGCACGGTCCGCTGCCTGCACGCCGCGGTCCAGCTCGGACGCGGCGGCGGCGACCTCGACGCGATCGAGCGCGCCGTCCGCCTGGAGAAGGAGCTCCTCCTTGACCCGGCCTTCTTCACCGCGCTGGACGGCCCGTCCCGCGTGGACGTCCTCGTCAAGCGCGGCGCCCACCACAACGAACTGACCCGCCACCGCTACGACGTCGTCCTGCACAAGGACGCGCCCCCGGCCCCGCCGACCCCGGCCGTCGACTGGACCACCCTCGACGACCTCCGCGCCAGGCCCGCGGGGCCGCTGCGGGTCCGGGGCGTCCCAGACCCGAGGTCGTCGGGCGAGGTCGCGGCGCTGCGGGCGCTGCGCGAAGGGGCCCCGGCGGACGAGGCGCGCGCGGCGCTGGCCTCGGCCCCGGAGGGGATCGAGCCCGAGACGCTGCACGCGCTGTTCCCGGACGTCGTGCTCACGCCGTCCGACCGGCCCGGCCGCTATGACGCCGTGTTCGGCGGGGGAGCGGCGTGCCCGCCCGCCGAGCCCGGACGCGCGCCCGCCTCGTACGCGAACGACCCGGTCGCCGCGCGCGACCACGGCGTGCTGGCCGCGCGGGTCCGCGAGAGCCTCAAGGCGCGCCTGCCCGGATACATGGTGCCGAGCGCGATCATGACGCTGGACGCGCTGCCGCTCACGGTGAACGGCAAGCTCGACCGGCGCGCCCTGCCCGATCCCGGGCGGGACGGCGCGCGCCGCGCGGGCCGGGCCCCGCGCACGCCCGTCGAGCGCCTGCTGTGCACGCTGTTCGCCGAGGTCCTGGACGCGCCCGGCGCCGGGATCGACGACGACTTCTTCGACCTCGGCGGCCACTCGCTGCTCGCGACGAGGCTCGTCGGCAGGGCGCGAGCGGTGCTCGGCGCCGAGCTCGCCATCCGCGACCTGTTCGAGGCGCCGACCGTCGCGGAACTGGCCGGACGCCTTCACCGCGGCGCCGAGGCGCGGGCCCGGCCCGTCCTGGAACCGCGGGAGCGGCCCGAGCGCGTGCCGCTGTCGTCCGCACAGCGGCGGCTGTGGATGCTGGACCAGATGCTCCGCGAGGACGACGGGCCCCGCGACGCCTACCATCTGCCGCTCGCGGTCCGCCTGCGAGGCGACCTCGACCTCGCGGCCCTGGAGGCGGCGATCGGCGACGTCACCGCCCGGCACGAGAGCCTCCGGACGGTCTTCGCCGAGCACGGCGGGGTGCCCTACCAGCGGATCCTCGCCCCGGACGAGGCGCGGCCCGTCCTGGAGACGGCGACCTGCGCCCCCGAGGACGTCATCGCCAGGCCGTTCGACCTCGCCAAGGAGATCCCCCTGCGGGTCGCGGTCTTCCCGGAGGGCGAGCGGGAGCACCTGCTGCTCGCCGTCTTCCACCACATCGCGTTCGACGAATGGTCGTTCGGGCCGTTCGCCCGCGACGTGGCGGAGGCGTACGCGGCGCGGCTGGAGGGCAAGGAGCCGTCTTGGGAGCCGCCGCCCGTGCAGTACGCCGACCACGCCCTGTGGCAGCGGGAGCTGCTCGGCGACCCGTCCGATCCCGGCAGCGTCCACGCCCGGCAGCTCGACCACTGGGCGCGGGCCCTGGCGGACCTGCCCGAGGAGATCCCGCTGCCGGTGGACCGGCCGCGCCCCGGCACCGTCGGGCAGCGCGGCGGCACCCTGACCGCCGACCTGCCGCCCGGCCTCACCGGCCGGCTCGGGCGTGTCGCCCGGGACGCGAACGCCAGCATGTTCATGGTCTGCCAGGCCGCCGTGGCGGCGCTGCTGCACCGCACGGGCGCGGGCGACGACATCCCCCTCGGCAGCCCCGTCGCGGGACGCACCGAGGAGGCCGCGCGAGACCTCGTCGGCTTCTTCGTGAACACGCTGGTCCTGCGCGCCGACGTGTCCGGCGACCCGGCGTTCGCGGAGCTGCTCGCCCGCGTCCGGGAGGCCGTCCTCGCCGGGCTCGCCCACCAGGACCTGCCGTTCGAGGCGGTCGTGGAGGCGCTGCGCCCGCGCCGCGTGCCGGGCCGCAACCCGCTGTTCCAGGTGATGGTCGGCTACGAGAACCAGGGGGTCGGCGACGTGCGGTTCCCCGGCCTGGAGCAGCGGGAGGCGCTGTTCGGGCCGGGCGCCGCGAAGTTCGACCTGGACTTCATCTTCCGGGAGGGCCCTGACGGGCTCCGGCTCGTCGTCGACTACTCCGCCGACCTGTTCGACCGCGCCACGGTCGCCGCGCTGGCGGACGGCCTGATCGCGCTGCTCGCGGCCGTCGCCGACGATCCCGGCGTCAGGGTCGGCGCGCTGCCGGCGGTCCTGACCGCCCGCGCCGTGACCGCCGAGGCGCCCCCGGAGGCGGCGCGCCGGGACGACGACCGGGAGGCGTCCCTGTGCCGGATCTTCGCCGCGGAGCTCGGGGTCCCCGAGGTCGGCCCGGACGACGACTTCTTCGACCTCGGCGGGCACTCGCTGCTCGCGATGAGGCTGGTGCGGCGCGTGCGGCGGGAGCCCGGCTGCGCGGACCTGAGGATCTCGACCCTGATGGCCGCGCCCACCGTGGCGGGCCTGCTCGCCCGGCTCGCTCCCGCCGGCGGGACGGCACCGCGGGAGTGAGGCGGCTCATACCCGTCCGGCCATTGCCTAGTTAGGTAAGGCTAACCTAATATCCCTGATCAACACTCTCCGGCTTCCCGCCCCCGAACATGGAAGGTCCGCTATGCGCACCACGATGCGGCGCCTGACCGCCGCCGCCGCGCTCGTCCTGGGACTCGCCGCGGCCGCCGCCTGCGGCGACGACGAGCCGGCCGGCGGCTCCGGCGGCTCCGGCGCCGCGGCCGGGGCGTTCCCGGTCACCGTCGCCCACAAGCTCGGCTCCGCGACGGTGAAGTCCGCCCCGAAGCGGATCGTCGCGCTCGGCGAGGTCGACCAGGACGCGCTGCTCGCCCTCGGCGTCACCCCCGTCGGCATGGCCGAGCTCACCGGCGTCCAGCCCGACGGCCTGACCCCCTGGAGCGCGCCGAGGCTGACCGGGGACAGGCCGAAGCTGCTCAAGCAGGGCGAGGCGGGCTTCAACCTGGAGGAGGTCGCCGCACTGCGGCCCGACCTGATCCTCGCCGCCGGCGACTTCGCCATCGACAAGGAGTACGACAAGCTCTCCAAGCTCGCGCCGACGCTCGCCTACCAGAACGGCCCCGCCGAGGACTCCTGGCAGCAGATCACCCGGCAGGTCGCCGCCGCGATCGGCCGCCCCGAGGACGGCCGGAAGCTCGTCGCCGACGTCGAGACGAAGATCGCGGGAGTGAAGGCGAAGCACCCCGAGCTGGCCGGCAAGGAGTTCGCGTTCACCAGCGTCTTCCCCAACGGCAACATCGGCGTGATGAAGTCCGGCGACGACACGAGCGTGAAGCTGCTCCAGCAGTTCGGCATGACGCTCCCCGAGTCGCTGGGGAAGCTGCCCGGCGACGGGTTCGCCGCCGAGCTGAGCATGGAGAAGGTCTCCGTCCTGGACGTGGACGTCCTGCTCAGCCACTACAACGACGACCCCGCCACGCAGAAGAAGATCGAGGGCAACAAGCTGTTCGCCGGGCTCGGCGCCGTCAGGCGCGGCTCCTACGTGGCGCTGGACCTGAAGTCGTTCTGGCCGCTGCGCACCCCCACCCCGCTCGCCGTCCCCTACGTGATCGACCAGGTCGTCCCGCAGATCGCCAAGGCCGCGAGCGCGGCCGGGCCCGCCTGATGCCGGAGGAGCGCATGCACACCCCCGTCCGCGACGTCGTCGGCATCGGGTTCGGCCCGTCCAACCTGGCGCTCGCCGTCGCGCTGGAGGAGGAGCACGGCGGCGCGGACGCGGTGTTCTTCGAGAAGCAGCCCGGGTTCGGCTGGCACCGCGGCATGCTGATCGACGGCGCCACCATGCAGGTCCACTTCCTCAAGGACCTGGCGTCGCTGCGGAACCCCGCGAGCCCGTACTCGTTCCTGGCCTACCTGCACGCCCGGGGCCGCCTGGTCGACTTCGTCAACCACAAGACGATGTTCCCGACGCGGCTGGAGTTCCACGACTACCTCGAATGGGCCGCCGCCGCGTTCGAGGACCGCGTCCGCTACGGGACGGAGGTCGTCGCGCTCCGCCCGCACGACGACGAGGTCCTGGAGGTCGTCGTGCGCCGCGGCGACGAACTGGAGACGCACCTCGCCCGCAACGTCGTCATCGGCGCGGGGCTCGAACCCGTCCTGCCGCAGGGGGTCCAGGCGGGGGAGCGGATCTGGCACACCGAGGACCTGCTGACCCGGCTCGCCGAGCGCGGCGACTGGGACCCGCGCCGCATCGTCGTGGTCGGCGCCGGGCAGAGCGCCGCCGAGGCCGTCGAGTACCTGCACCGCACCTTCACCCGCGCCGAGGTGTGCGCGGTCTTCGCGCGGTACGGGTACTCGCCCGCCGACGACAGCGCGTTCGCCAACCGCATCTTCGACCCCGAGGCCGTCGACCACTACTACGCCGCGCCCGGCGACGTGAAGCGCATGCTGTTCGAGTACTCGCGCAACACCAACTACTCCGTGGTGGACCTCGACCTCATCGACGAGCTGTACCGGCGCGCCTACGCCGAGAAGGTCGCGGGCGCCGAGCGGCTGCGCATCCTCAACGTCTCCCGCGTCCTGGACGTCGCCGACGGCGGCTCGGGCGGGACGCGGGTCCGGGTCGCGTTCCTGCCGACCGGCGAGGTCGCCGACCTGGAGGCCGACGCCGTCGTCTACGCCACCGGGTACCGCGAACGCGACCCGTTCGACCTGCTCGGCGAGGCGGGCGCGCACTGCCGCACCGGCCCGGACGGGCGCCCGGTCGTCGAGCGCGACTACCGCATCGCCACCGAGCCCGGCCCCGAATGGGGCGTCTACCTGCAGGGGGCGACCGAGCACAGCCACGGGATCGCCTCCTCGCTGCTGTCCATGACCGCCGTGCGCACCGGGGAGATCGTGCGGTCCATGGCGCGGCGGTCCGCCCGCGTCACCCCCGGCGTCTAGAGGAAGGAAAGAGCATGACGACCAACCCGTTCGACGACCCCGACGGCACGTTCCTGGTCCTCGCCAACGCCGAGGGCCAGCACTCCCTGTGGCCGGCGTTCGCCGACGTCCCCGCCGGCTGGACGACGGTCCACGGCCCCGAGTCCCGGTCCGGCTGCATCGGGTACGTCATGGACAACTGGAAGGACATCCGCCCGCGGAGCCTGGCCGCCGAGACGCCGTGAGCCCGCCGGCGGTCACGCCCGCTCGGCCCTGGCCGCCTCCTCGAACGCGGCCATGCGGGGCAGGACGTTGCCGAGCGGCGGGACCACCTCCGGCAGGGCCGCCATCATGACGGCGGGGGGCGGCAGCCAGCCGTCCTCCCGGATGCCCTGGACGATGAGGCGCTCGGCCTCGGCGCGGTCGCCGCGCTCCACCAGGTGGGCGATGACGCCCTCGAACGCCTCCCGGCGGCGGGCGGGCGACCGGATCTGGGCGACCATCAGCTCGGCCTCCGGCAGCCGTCCCGCCGCCGCGGTGGCCAGCGCGATGTCCCGCAGGATCGGGCTCTGCCGGTGGTGGTGCTGCGGCTCCTCGCCGAGGATGCCCCGGGCCTGCTCGGGCAGTCCCGCCCGCAGCGCGGCGGCGGCGACGCCGGCGAAGGTCGCGCCGCGGACCTTGGGGTCGCGCACGCTGCGGGCGATCCGCAGCGCCCCCTCGATGAGCCGGACGGCGCGGGCGGTGTCGCCCAGGGCCGCGGCCCGCTCCGCGACGGCCGTCATGGTGGGCCACGCGGGGAACGGCAGCCGCGACGCCCGCATGATCTCCGTCACCCGCTCCGCCTCGTCCAGCAGCCCGAGCTGCGCGGCGGCGCCGGCGATGTGCGACAGGGCCCGCTGGTGGCGCTGCTCGTCCACGTAGGTGGCGGCGAGCTGCTCGGCCTCGCGCAGCAGGCGCCGCGCGCGTTCGGCGTCGCCGATCGCGTCGGCGAGCAGGGCCAGCTCCACGAGCCCGCGGCACCGCGGCTCGGCATTGGTGATCGCGATGGTCCGGACGGCCGTCTCGGCGTCGTCCATCGTCCTGCCCGCCAGGTTCACGTTGCCCGTCGCCGCGACGGCGGCGGCCAGCCGGCCGATCAGCTCGCCGCGGATCCGCATGTTGCGCACCCCGCGCGCCTCGCGGACGACCCGGCGGCGCAGGGCCCGCAACCGCTCGGCGCTCGCCCGGCAGACCGCCAGCAGGACCTCCACCCGCAGCCGCGGGTCGGCCAGGCCGCTCGCGAGCCGCTCCGCCAGCTCCAGGTCGCCGATCTCCACGGCCGCCGCCGCCAGCTCGGTCGCCACCCCCTCGCTGGAGTCGGCGTCGAACCCGGCGAGCCGCTTCTCCGCCTCGGCCAGCAGCCGCCCCGCCTCGGCGGCGTTCCCGAAGCCGTGGGCGGCGCGCGCGACCTCGGTCAGCGCGGACAGCCTCATGGCCGGATCCGAGACGAGCGCGACCAGCCGCCGCGCCGCGTCGAGGTCGGTGACCCGGGCCGCGGCCGCCGCCAGCTCCGTCGCGACGGCGTCGCGGGAGTCGTCGTCCATGTCGCCAAGCAGCTCCTCGGCTGCGCTCAGGAACCGCGCCACGCGGGGGTAGGCACCCGCGCGGTAGGCGGTCTCGGCGAGTTCGGCCAGCGCCGAGGCCTGCCGCCGGGGGCTGTCGACGACGGCGGCGATCCGCTCCGCCTCCCCGTAGCGGCCCCGCCGGGCCGCGGCCACGGCGGCGGCCGTGATCTCGAACCGGGTCAGGTGCCGCACCGAGCCCGCGGGCGCGAGCTGCTCGGCCGCCAGGAGGTAGGAGACGGCCTGGTCGCGGTCGCCCCGGGCCGCGACGATCCGGGCGAGCCGGGCCAGGCCGGTGGCCCGGCGGAAGCCGTTCCGGACCCGTCCGACCAGGTCCTCGGCGTCGCCGATCCGGCCCGCCTTGGCCAGTTCCCCTGCGGCGTTGACGCTCGCGAACAGCTGCTTGCGGGTGCGGCTCATGCCCGCCAGCGCGCGGTGGACGACCTCCAGGCGGCCGTCCCGCGCGGCCCGCTCCGCGACCGTCCCGAGCAGGGTGTTGCGCTCGTGCACGTCGACGACGAAGAGCGCCGCCCGGACGGCCTCCTCCGTGAGGCCGAGCTCCGCGGCGATCCTCGCCGTCTCCGCCGGCAGGTCCTGCTGGGAGGGGAGGCGCAGCGCCGCGTCGATGCCCGCCTCCAGCACGCCGGAGGCTCCCCGGAGTTCGGCGACATGCGACTTGATCAGCAGGTTGACCGCCCGCGCCGCCTTGGGGGACGTCCCCTCGGCCACGGTCAGCGCGAGGGTCAGCAGGCCGCGCGCCGATTCCAGGTCGCCCTCCGCCGCGGCGCCGGGGGCCGCCTCGACCATCTCCGGGCCGTGAGATGCGGGCGCACCCAGCCGGCGTCGAGGAGCGCGCCGACCG
>NZ_JBEUPA010000086.1:0-34521 GCF_040492065.1 Actinomadura sp. NPDC000929
CCCTCGCCGCGGGGGAGGCCGCGGCGCTCGTCGAGGGGCAGTACCGGCAGGCCGCGCAGGCCGGCGACCCCACCGCGATGCGCAACCTCGCCGTCCTGCTCAGCGGGCAGGGGCGGACCGCCGAGGCGGAGAGCTGGAGCCGCTACGCCGACGCGATCGACGCCCGGCAGGCCGTCTACCAGCAGCCGACCGGGTACCAGCAGCAGACGGGCTACCAGGGGCAGACCGGCTACCAGGGCCACCCTTCCCAGGCGCCCCACCAGTACACGGCCGCGCGTCATGCGCACGGCAAGCCGCCCATGAACAGCCTCGCGATCTACGCGGTGTCCATGGGCGCGGTGGGTCTCATCACCTGCGGGCTGCCGTCCATCCCCGCGATCGTCGCCGGGCACATGGCCTGGGTGCGGCTGCGGCGCTCCGGCGAGCGCGGGCTCGGGCTCGCGGTGACGGGGATCGCGCTCGGCTGGATCATGGTCGCGTTCTGGGCGCTGGTCGCGTTCGGCGCGGCCCTGCCGGACGAGAACTGAGCCGAAAACCCGTTGCGGCCGCCGCGCCGCCGGTGGCACCGTTGACGACGTCAGCCCGTCCGAGACAGGGACGGTGACGCGAGACGCCCGAGAGGAGGACCGGCCATGGCTCTGGAGCAGTATCGACTCCGACTGCCCTCGGCGTCGCACGCCCGCCCCGGCCGGTATCCCGTCTCCTAGAGGCCCCGGCCGAGCCGCCGCGAGCGACGCCCGTCCAGGCGAGTTCCCCGCGGCTCTACTCCAACCGGCAGAGAGACCACTTTCAGGAAGTGGACGTTCCGGGTTCGAATCCCGGGAGCCGCACGCATGCCTCCGTAGTCCAACGGCAGAGACGGCAGCATGAGGTGCTGTGCGCTGGGGGTTCGAATCCCTCCGGAGGTACGGCGCGGGCCCGCGGCCCGCGCGAGGGGCGGCGCCGACGTTCGGAGAGTCGGGCTTGGCTGTAACCCAAGTGTCGCTGACTGAGTGGGTTCGAATCCCACCCGCCTCACCGGGGACGACGCGCCGGGGCGTTGCGCGCGGTCCGGTTCTGAACTAATGTCTGGACACGTGTCCGGAAAACCCGAACCCCTGACCGAGCCCACCCGGCGCCGCCTCACCGAGCGGCAGGCCGACACGGTGCGGCGGCTGACCGCCGCCGCCGTGGTGGAGGTCGCCGAGACCGGCTACGAGGGCCTGACCGTCCGCAACGTGGCCCGCCGCGCCGGCGTGGCGCCCGCGACCGCGTACACCTACTTCGCCTCCAAGAACCACCTGATCACCGAGGTGTTCTGGCGGCGGCTCAGCGCCCTGCCCCCCGTCGAGGCGGACGGGACGCTGCGCGAACGGGTGGTGGGGACGCTCCGCGAGATCGCGCTGCTGGTCTCGGACGAGCCGGACCTCGCGGCGGCGTGCACCACCGCGCTGCTCGGCACCGACCCCGACGTCCGCGAACTGCGGACGCGGATCGGCTACGCGATCCGCGAACGGCTCCGCGCGGCGCTGCGCGAGCACGACGACCCCAAGATCCTCGGCGCGCTGGAACTGGCCTACACCGGCGCGCTCCTGTACGCGGGCATGGGCTACACCTCCTACGCCCGCATGGCCGACCGGCTCGCCGAGATGGCGGAGCTCATCCTGCCCGAACCCCCCGAGTGAGGTGACGGCCGTGGACCCTGCCGCGCAGGTCTCCTACAGCCCCTTCGACTACGCCGTCCACGAGGATCCCTACCCCCTCTACGCGCGCCTCCGCGAGGAGGCGCCCCTCTACCGCAACGACGAGATCGGCTTCTGGGCGCTGTCCCGGCACGCCGACGTGTCCGCGGCCTTCCGCGACCACGCGACCTTCTCCAACTCCCACGGCGTCTCGGTGGAGCCGAGCGCCTGGGGCCCCCACGCGCCCCGGACGATGTCGTTCCTCGCGCTCGACCCGCCGCGCCACACCCGGATGCGCGCCCTGGTGTCCAAGGGGTTCACGCCACGGCGGGTCAAGGAGCTGGGGGACGGAATCCTCGCGCTGACCAGGCGCCACCTGGAGCCGGCCCTGGAGAAGGGCGAGTTCGACTTCGTCTCCGACTTCGCCGGCCTCCTTCCCATGGACGTCATCTCGGAGATGATGGGCGTCCCCGAGGCCGACCGGGCCGAGGTGCGCCGGCTCGCCGACACGGTCGTCCACCGGGAGGAGGGGCTGAACGACGTCCCGCCCGCGGGGATGGACGCGGCGCTCACCCTCGCCGGCTACTACCAGGACATGGTCGCCGAGCGGCGCCGCGCGCCGGCCGGCGACCTGACCTCCGCGCTCCTGGACGCCGAGATCGACGGCGACCGGCTGGAGGACGAGGAGGTCATCGCCTTCCTGTTCCTGATGGTGGTCGCCGGGAACGAGACCACCACCAAGCTGCTCGCCAACGCCCTGTACTGGGGGGCGCGCAACCCCGACCAGGGCGCCAAGCCGCTCCGCGACCCGGCCCGCGTGGACGACTGGGTGGAGGAGACGCTCCGCTACGACACCTCCAGCCAGATGCTCGCCCGGAAGGTCGTGCGCGACGTCGAGCTGCACGGGCGGCGCGTCCGTGAGGGCGACCGCGTGCTCCTGCTGGTCGGATCGGCAAACCGCGACCCCCGCGCGTTCGCCGACGCCGACGCCTACGACCTCGACCGCGACACCTCGCAGCTCGTCAGCTTCGGCGGCGGACGGCACTTCTGCCTCGGCGCGAACCTGGCGCGGCTGGAGGCGCACATCGCGCTGACCGAGTTCGTGCGCCGCGTCTCCTCCTACGAGGTCGACCACGACGGCGCGGAGCGCGTGCACTCGGTGAACGTCCGCGGTTTCGCCGCCCTGCCCCTGCGCGTGGAGGTGCGCTGATGCCCAGGTTCGACCCCCATCCGCGGCGGCGGACGGCCGTGGTGACCGGCGCCTCCTCCGGGATCGGCGCGGCGACGGCGACGGCGCTGGCGATGGCCGGGCACCCGGTCGCGCTCGGCGCGCGGCGCGTCGACAAGTGCGAGGAGCTGGCCGCGACGGTCCGGGCCGGCGGGGGAGAGGCGTTCGCGCACCCGCTGGACGTCGCCGACTCCGACTCGGTCAAGGCGTTCGCCGCGGCGGCCGCCGACGCGCTCGGCCCCGTCGAGGTCGTCGTCTCCAGCGCCGGCGACCTGTCCGCCGGGCGCCTGCACGAGCTCGACACCGCCGAGTTCCTCGCGCAGGTGCAGGTCCACCTCGTCGGCGCGCACCGGCTCGTGTCGCATTTCGTCCCGCAGATGGTGGCGCGGCGGCGCGGCGACATCGTGTTCGTCTCCTCCGACACCGTCCCCGCGCCGCGCTCCTGGACGGGCGCCTACGTCGCGGCCAAGAACGGCGTCGAGGGGATGGCCCGCACCATGCAGATGGAGCTGGAGGGGACGGGCGTGCGGGCGTCCGTCGTCCGGCCGGGGCCGACCGCGACCGGCATGGGCATGAGCTGGGACGCGGAGACCACCGGCGCCGTCCTGGAGGACTGGGCCAGGTGGGGCCACGCCCGCCACCCCTACTTCCTGCGCCCGTCCGACGTCGCCGCCGCCGTCGCCGCGATCGTCGCGACCCCGCGCGGCGCCCATCTCCGGCTCGTCGAGGTCCAGCCCGAAGCACCGTTGGAGGAGTCGTGACCGCACTGGTGGAGCCGCGCGTCGTGTCGGGCGGGCCCGACCACCTGGAGGAGCTGCGCTCGGACCCGATCGGGCTGATGCGGCGGGTCCGGGAGGAGTGCGGCGACGTCGGCGAGTTCCGCCTCGCCGGACGCCGCGTCGTGCTGCTGTCGGGCGCGGAGGCCAACGAGTTCTTCTTCCGCGCCCCCGACGAGGAGCTCGACCAGGCCGAGGCCTACCCCTTCATGACGCCGATCTTCGGCGAGGGCGTGGTGTTCGACGCCACGCCGGAGCAGCGCCGCGAGGCCCTGCACAACCAGGCCCTCAAGGGCTCGTTCATGAAGGGGCACGCCGCGACGATCTCCGCCGAGGTCGACCGGATGGTCGCCGGCTGGGGCGAGGAGGGCGAGATCGACCTGCTCGACTTCTTCGCCGAGCTGACGATCTACACCTCGTCCGCGTGCCTGATCGGGCGCAAGTTCCGCGAGCAGCTCGACCGCCGGTTCGCCGACCTGTACCACGACCTCGAACGCGGCACCGACGCGATCGCCTACGTCGACCCCCACGCCGACATCGAGAGCTTCCGGCGGCGGGACGCGGCGCGCGCGGCGCTGGTGGAGCTCGTCCAGCAGATCATGGACTCGCGGTCGCCGAACCCGCCCAGGCAGGACCGCGACCTGCTCGACGTGCTGATGTCTATCCGGGACGCGGACGGCACGCTCAAGTTCGACGCCGACCAGGTCACCGGCATGTTCATCTCGATGATGTTCGCCGGGCACCACACCACGTCCGGCACCGCCGCCTGGACGCTCATCGAGCTGCTCCGCCACCCCGGCGTCCTGGACGGCGTGGTCCGCGAGCTGGACGAGCTGTACGCCGACGGCCGCGAGGTCTCCTTCCAGGCGCTGCGCGCCATCCCGAACCTGGAGTCGGCGATCAAGGAGGCGCTGCGGCTGCATCCGCCGCTGATCCTGCTGCTGCGGGTCGCGCAGTCCGACCAGGAGGTGGTCGGGCACCGCATCCCGGCGGGCACCATGGTCGGCTGCGGCCTCGCCGTGTCCAACCGGATCGAGGCCGACTTCCCCGACGCCGACGCCTTCCACCCCGAGCGCTACGCCGCGCCCCGCGAGGAGGACGTGCTCCACCGCTGGACGTGGGTGCCGTTCGGCGCGGGCCGGCACCGCTGCGTCGGCGCGAACTTCGCGATGATGCAGCTCAAGGCCATCTTCTCGGTGCTGCTGCGGGACTGGGAGTTCGAGCCCGCCCAGCCGCCGGAGAGCTACCGCGACGACCACTCGAAGATGGTCGTCCAGCTCGCCCAGCCCTGCGCCGTCCGCTACCGCCGGAGGCGCCGGTGAGGATCGAGGCCGACCTGGACCTGTGCCAGGGACACGCCATGTGCGAGCTGGAGGCCCCCGACGTCTTCGAGGTGCCGCCCAAGGGCAAGGTCCGCGTCCTGGACGCGGAGCCGCCCGAGGGCATGCGCGCCGAGGTGGCCTCCGCGGTCCGCTACTGCCCGACCCAGGCCCTCAGACTGCTGGAGACATGATGCCCGCGTTCCCCCGTGAAGAGCTCGACGCGATGGTCGAGCACTGGCTGGAGGCCAACCGCCGCTGCGAGGAGGCCGGCGACTGGCGCCCGCTCGCCGACCTCTACACCGAGGACGCCACCTACGGCTGGAACATCGGCCCCGACCAGGACTTCATGGCCGTCGGCCGGGACGAGATCCGCGACATCGCGCTCGGCTCGGAGATGGGCGGCCTGGACGGCTGGACGTATCCGTACCAGAGCATCCTGATCGACGAGCGCAAGGGCGAGGTCGTCGGGTTCTGGAAGCAGGTCGCCGACGCGAGCCGCCCCGACGGGACCCCCTACGAGGTGCTCGGCATCGGCGGGTCCTGGTTCCGCTACGCGGGGGACCGGCGGTGGTCGTGGCAGCGCGACTGGTTCGACCTCGGCAACGTCACCTCGGTGTTCGTCGAGATGATGAAGGCCGGGGTGCTGTCGGACGGGATGAAGCGGCGGCTGGAGCGGGCGGCGTCCGGCGAGCCGATCCCCGGCTACTACCCGCGGGGGGAGAGCCCCGTCCCGATCTGGTGACCCGGGGGGCCGCCGGTCAGATCTGGCCCTCGGGCTTCGCCGGGATCGTCGCCTTGATCGCCGGCCCGAGCTCGATCAGCACGTCGCCGGCCGGGTTGTACTTCGGCGGCACCGTCACCTCGACGTAGGCCTGCCGCCCCACGGCGGTGAAGGTCACCGGCCGCTCCGAGGGCTGCCCGAACCAGTCGATCCCGTTGATGGTCACCAGCTCCGAGGTCTGGCGGAGCGTGGCGGGCAGGGGGACTCCGCAGCGCAGCGCGATCGCGGGGGAGCCCCATGCGGCGGTCAGCGGCGAGTCAGGGGAGGTGTCGCGGCGCTTCTGCCCGTGCACCTTCTCGGGCAGCCGCAGCCCCTGGCAGAGCCGCCGGGTCGCCGCGTCCGGGTTCGGAACCGGAACCTGCACGGTCCCGTCTCCGCACGCCGCGGCGAACAGCGCCAGGCAGCCGAGGACGGCGAGGGAGCGGTGCGCTGCCGCGGAACGTTCAGATATGGACGATCGGGCACGTGAGGGTCCGCGTGATGCCCTCGACGCCCTGGATCTGCGCGACGACGAGCTTGCCCAGCTCGTCCACATTCCGCGCCTCCGCTCGGACGATCACGTCATAGGGTCCGGTGACGTCCTCCGCCCGGGTCACGCCGGTGATGCCGGAGATGTGGTCCGCCACCTCGGCGGCCTTGCCGACTTCGGTCTGGATGAGGATGTAGGCCTGCACCATCACGTCCTCCCCAAGCGGAGAATCAACCGTCGGAAGGTTCACCGTATCGTGTTACGCGCCGCCGCGGGCGGTCGGGGTACGGCGTGCCCGGTACGAACCGGGAGAAAACCGGGAAAGCGGGGGAACGGCGCAAATGGGCACGATCGGGGAGCTGGGCGAGTTCGGCCTGATCGGCCGCCTGACCCGGCGGCTGCCCCAGGGCCCGGCGGTCCGGCTCGGCCCCGGCGACGACGCCGCGGTGATCGCCGCGCCGGACGGCCGCGTCGTCGCCACCACCGATCTGCTCGTGGAGGGGCGGCACTTCCGCCTCGACTGGTCCGGCCCCTACGACATCGGGCGCAAGGCCGCCGCGCAGAACCTCGCCGACGTCGTCGCCATGGGCGCGAACCCCACGGCGCTGCTCGTCGGCTTCGCCGCCCCGCCCGCGACCCGCGCCGACTGGGCCGAGCGGCTCTACGACGGCCTCGCCGACGAGTGCCGCGCGGCGGGGGCGTCCGTCGCGGGCGGCGACGTCGTGGCCGCGCCGCGGGTCACGCTCGCGATCACCGCGCTCGGCGACCTCGGCGGGGCGGCGCCCCTCACCCGGTCCGGGGCGCGCCCGGGCGACGTCGTGGCCGTCCGGGGCAGGCTGGGCTTCGCCGCCGCCGGGCTCGCGCTCCTGGAGGCCGGGCGGGACGGGCCCGAGGAGCTGATCGCGGCGCACCGGCGTCCCGAGCCGCCCTACACCGCCGGGGAGGAGGCGCGGACCCACGGCGCCACCGCGCTTCTCGACGTCAGCGACGGGCTCGTCCAGGACCTCGGGCACATCGCCGCCGCGAGCGGCGTCCGGATCGACCTCGACTCCGCCTCCGTGCCCGTCCCGGAGATCCTCGGGCCGGACGGGCTGCGCCGCGCGCTCACCGGCGGTGAGGACCACGCGTTCGCCGGGACGTACCCGGCGGACGCCGTCCTGCCGCCCTCCTGGAGGCGGATCGGGACCGTCGCCGAAGGGGCCGGGGTGCGCGTGGACGGGCACCCGCCGCCCCCCGGAGCATGGGATCATTTCCCAGGCTGAACACCCCGGCGGAGTCAGCGCGTACAGCCGTGTGCGTTGACACATCCGGTAGGCATGCTTGGGACGGGTTTGGTATACATCCTGTGATCGAAGAGGGATGGGATGGGACGACACTCCAGGTTTGAGCAACCGGACGACGACCCCGTACCGGGCGCGGAAGCGTCGCGAGGGCCGTACTTCGGGGCTCCGGTCGACCCCTCTTACGACCTCTTCTCCGGGCCGACCGACGACCGCGTGTACGTCTCGCCGCACGAACAGGTCAGGGCGGGCACGCCGCCGGTCACCGAGCGTCAGCACGACCCGCCGCCCGACCCGTACCGCTTCGCCCCGCTCCCCGGGGACTACCCCGGCGACTACCCGGGCGCTCCCGCGGCGGCGTTCCCCGAGCAGCCGCGCGAGCTGCCGCCCGAACCCGGCGGCACGCCCGGCGCCCCGGAGTCCGGCGACTCCGCCGCGGACGGCTCCGGCAGGAGCGGCTGGACGAAGATCGTCTCCGTGCTCCCGCTCCCGCTGCTCCCGATCGTCGCGCTCGTCATCGCCGTGGGGATCGTCTCCTACGCGCTGAGCACCCAGCAGATCTCCCTCAACTTCGCGGGCGGCTCCCCGAAGACCTCCCAGACCGACCCCCGCGACAACCAGATCACCCAGCGCGGCCCCGGCGGGCGCGCCAGCCGCGGCGCGGGACGCCCCGACGGCCTCGTCATCGGGTTCCGCGTCGCCTCCCGCACCCCCGGCGGGTTCAAGGCGACCGCCACCATCGCCAACAAGGGGCAGCGGCCCGTCAGCGCGTGGGCGCTGGCCTTCAAGATCCCGAACGTCTCGGTCACGGCCGTGCAGGGCGCCACCGTCGTGCGGACCGGCCGGGTCCCCTTCGTCCGCGGCCGCACCGCGATCGCGCCCGGCGGCTCCGTGCGGATCGTTTTCGCCGCGCTGGGCGCTCCGTCCAGGCCGTCCGCCTGCGTCCTCAACAAGCTGCCCTGCACGCTGGTCTGAGGCGCACTCCGGGAGACGCCCTCCGCCGGATCGCCGCTTCCCACAGATCACCATAAAGTGGGCTGTATGACGCGCACTGCCTCCGCCCCGCCCCTCGTGCTCACCATCGCGGGCTCGGACTCCGGCGGCGGCGCCGGCATCCAGGCGGACCTGAAGACCATGCTCGCGCTCGGCGTCCACGGGATGAGCGTCGTCGCCGCCGTCACCGCGCAGAACTCCCTCGGCGTCCAGGGCTACTGGGAACTGCCCCCCGAGGCCGTGCGCGCCCAGCTCGACTCGGTCCTGTCCGACATCGGCGTCCACGCGATCAAGACCGGCATGCTCGCGTCGACCGCCCTCGTCGAGGTCGTCGCCGAGGCGCTCGCCGCGTCCGGCGCCCCCGCCGTCGTCGACCCGGTCGGCGTCTCCAAGCACGGCGACTCCCTGCTCGCGCCGGAGGCCGTGGACGCCGTCCGCTCGGTGCTGCTGCCGGCCGCGACCGTCGTCACGCCCAACCTGTACGAGGTGGAACAGCTCACCGGCGTCAAGGTCGTGGACGAGTCCGGGCTGCGCGAGGCCGCCGAGGCGGTCAAGGCGCTCGGCCCCGCCTGGGTGCTGATCAAGGGCGGCCACCTGCCGGGCGAGCCCGCCGACCTGCTGTTCGACGGCGAGCGCGAGCACCGCTTCACCGCCCCCAGGCACGACAACCGGCACACCCACGGGACCGGCTGCACGCTCGCGTCCGCCATCGCCTCGCACCTGGCGCTCGGCGACGACGTCCCGGCGGCGGTGGCCAAGGCCAAGGAGTACGTGACGGGCGCGATCGCGGCGGGCTTCCCGCTCGGCGCCGGCATCGGCCCCGTCGACCACGCCTGGCGGTACCGCGACTGAACGGCGCCGCGACCCCCGGGAACGCGAAAGTCGGCTCACCGGGAATCCCGATGAGCCGACCGAAGCCGTGAAGCGGACCGCCCCGCCGGGGCGGCCCGGCCGGGCTCAGACCGTCGGCTTGACGATCTTGCCGGCCTTGATGCAGGACGTGCAGGCGTTGATCCGCTTGGTGCTGCCGTTCACGACGGCGCGCACGCGCTGGATGTTGGGGTTCCAGCGGCGCGGGGTGCGGCGGTGCGAGTGGGAGACGCGCATGCCGAAACCGGGTCCCTTGCCGCAGACGTCGCAGACGGAAGCCACGGGAAACTCCAAGTGGTGTCGATGCTCTGATCGGAGCGCCACCCGGCTGCCGCCTCGGGCGGGCCGGGCATCATGGACGCTCACTGATGAGCGCCACGAACGTGGCGCGTGGACCAGACTAGCCGACAGCGCGACGGGTTAGCGAATCGGCGGCGCCGCGACCCGGCGGCGCGGAAGGGAGCACGGTGGCCCTCGACCATGCGGCGGTGCGGCGGTGGTGCAGGCTCGCGGCGGAGGCCCTCGGGCGGACGAGAGCCGAGATCGACGCCCTCAACGTGTTCCCCGTCCCGGACGGCGACACCGGCACCAACCTGCACCTGACCGTCGTCGCGGCGGCCGACGCCCTCGACGAGCCGCCGGGCGGCGCGGACCCGTGGCGGACCCTGGCGCAGGGCGCGCTGCTCGGCGCCCGGGGCAACTCCGGTGTGATCCTGAGCCAGGTGTTCCGGGGCCTCGCCGACGTCCTCGGCCCGCTGGAGGCGCCCCCGGACGGCGCGTCGCTCGCGGCCGCCCTCGACCACGCGTCCGTCCTGGCCCGCGGCGCCGTCGAGCATCCCGTCGAGGGCACGATCCTGAGCGTCCTCGCCGAAGCCGCCGCGGCCTGCGCGGCGGCACCCGGAACCGCGCTCCCGGAGGCCGCGCGGGCCGCCGCCGCGGGCGCCCGGCAGGCGCTGCGCCGCACCCCCGGCCAGCTGGAGGTGCTGGCCCGCAGCGGCGTCGTGGACGCCGGCGCGGCCGGGCTCTGCGTGGTGCTCGACGCCCTCGCCGCCGTGATCACCGACGAGTACCCCGAGCGGTACGACGTCCCGCCCCGCACCGCCGGGACGCCCGCGCCCGCGGGCCGGACCCGGGCGCCGCAGGGCTTCGGTTACGAGGTGATGTACCTGCTGGACGCGCCCGACGGCGCCGTCCACACCCTGCGCGAACGCCTCGACGTCCTCGGCGACTCCCTCGTCGTCGTCGGCGGCGACGGGCTGTGGAACGTGCACGTCCACGTCGACGACGCCGGGGCCGCCGTCGAGGCGGGCATGGCGGCGGGACGCCCGCACCGGATCCGCGTCACCTACCTGGACGCCGCCGAAGGCGGACCGCACGCGCCGCACACCGGCCGCGCGGTGGTCGCCGTCACCGCCGCCGACGGGCTGGCCGCGCTGTTCGAGGAGAGCGGGGCCCGGGTCGTGCGGCGCGAGCCCGGAGCCGTCCCGCCCCTCGCGGTGCTCGCCGAGGCCATCCTCGCCGCGGGCGACGAGGTGGCCGTGCTGCCGAACGAGCCGGAGGTCCTCGCCCTCGCCGAGGCCGCCGCGGAGCGCGCGAGGGACGGCGGCGCGCGGATCGCGGTGGTCCCGACGAAGGCGTCCGTCCAGGGCATGGCGGCGCTCGCCGTGCACGACCCGCTGCGCCGCTTCGCCGAGGACGTGATCGAGATGACCCGCGCCGCCGGCGCCACCCGCTTCGGCCACCTGGAGGTCGCCGCGCAGGAGGCGGTGACGAGCGCCGGCCTCTGCCAGCCCGGCGACGTCCTCGGCCTGATCGAGGGCGACGTCGCGACGATCGGCGCGGACCTCGCCGCGGTGGCCCGCGACGTCCTCGACCGGATGCTGTCGGGCGGCGGCGAGCTGGTCACGCTGATCCCCGGCCGGCACGCCCCGCCCGGCCTCGCCGCCGGCCTGGAGGACCATCTGCGCCGGCGGCGCCCCGACGCGGAGGTCGGCGTCTACGCCGGCGACCAGGAACGCTACCCCCTCCTCATCGGCGTCGAGTGATTCCCGTCGTCCCCATCGGCTAGAAAAGACCCGTGGCAACTCTCGACGAGCCGTTGCGCAAGGTCCTCGGCGACAAGACGGCCAACGCGCTGAAGAAGGGCCTCGACCTGCACACGGTCGGCGACCTGCTGCACCACTACCCGCGCCGCTACGCCCACCGCGGCGAGCTGACGCAGCTCAGCGGCCTGCAGGACGGCGAGCACGTGACGGTCATGGCCGAGGTCGTGAAGGTGCAGGGCCGCTCCCTCACCCGCAGCCCCGGGTACGTCCTGGAGATCACCGTCACCGACGGGACCGGCGAGCTCAAGCTCAGCTTCTTCGGCCGCAAGGGCTCCTACCGTCCCGAGAAGGAGCTGTCCCCGGGCACCCGCGGCCTGTTCGCCGGGAAGATCAGCACCTACGTGCCCCGCAGCGGCAGGACCGTCCGGCAGCTGACCCACCCGCAGTACAAGGTCGTCCACGAGAAGGGCGCCGAGGAGGCCGCGCAGGAGTGGGCCGACGAGATCATCCCGATCTACCCGTCCGCCAAGTCGCTGCCCATCGAGGCGATCAGCACGTCCGTCGAGACCGTTCTCGGCCAGCTCGACCTGCCGGACGACCCGATGCCCGCCGCGCTCCTGCGCCGCCGCCACCTGATCGGCCTGCGGGAGGCGTACGAGGGCATCCACCGCCCCCGCACCTGGGACGAGCTCGGCCGCGCCAAGGCCCGCCTCAAGTGGGACGAGGCCTTCGTCGTCCAGGTGGCCCTGGCCCAGCGCCGCGTCGCCGCCGCGGCCCTGCCCGCCAAGCCCCGCCCCCTCTCCTTCGAGGGCGTCCAGTCGGAGTTCGACGCGCGCCTGCCCTTCGAACTCACCGAGGGCCAGCGCCAGGTGGGCGACGAGATAGCCGCCGACCTGGCCGAACACCACCCGATGCACCGCCTCCTCCAAGGCGACGTCGGCGCCGGAAAGACGGTGGTCGCGTTGCGGGCGATGTTGCAGGTGGTGGACGGGGGAGGGCAGGCGGCGCTGCTGGCGCCGACCGAGGTGCTCGCGCAGCAGCACTACCGGTCGATCACCGGGATGCTCGGCGACCTGGCGCAGGCCGGGCAGATCGGCGGCGCCGAGCACGCCACCCGGGTGGCGCTGCTGACCGGGTCGCAGGGGGCGAAGGCGCGCAAGGAGGCGCTGCTGGAGGCGGCGTCCGGTGCGGCCGGGATCGTCGTCGGCACCCACGCGCTGCTGCAGGAGACCGTCCAGTTCGCCGACCTCGGGCTCGTCGTGGTCGACGAGCAGCACAGGTTCGGCGTCGAGCAGCGCGACGCCCTGCGCGAGAAGGTCGACGGCGGCCGTCCCCACGTGCTGGTCATGACGGCGACGCCGATCCCGCGCACCGTAGCCATGACTGTCTTCGGCGACCTGGAGACGTCGGTGCTCGGGCAGCTCCCGGCGGGCCGGTCGCAGATCCAGACGCACGTCGTCCCGCCGGAGAAGCCCGCGTTCCTCGCCCGCACCTGGGAGCGCATCAAGGAGGAGGCGGCGAACGGCCGGCAGATCTACATCGTCTGCCCGCGCATCGGCGAGCAGGAGGGCGACGAGGGCGACGCCGTCGTCGCCGAGGAGGGCGAGCGCCGGTCCCCGCTGGGGATCATGGAGGTGCTGCCGAAGCTGGAGGAGCTCCTCGACGGGCTGCGCATCGGCGTCCTGCACGGCAAGCTGCACCCGGACGAGAAGGACGCGGTGATGCGCCGCTTCACCGCGCGGGACCTCGACGTCCTGCTCGCCACCACGGTCATCGAGGTCGGCGTGGACGTGCCCAACGCCACCGTCATGGTGATCATGGATGCGGACCGGTTCGGCGTCTCCCAGCTCCACCAGCTGCGCGGGCGCGTCGGCCGCGGCTCCCTGCACGGCCTCTGCCTGCTCGTCACCGACGCCGCGCCGGGCAGCAAGGCCCGCGAGCGGCTGGACGCGGTCGCCTCCACCACCGACGGGTTCAAGCTGTCCCGGCTCGACCTGGAGCAGCGCCGCGAGGGCGACGTGCTCGGCGCCGCGCAGGCCGGCCGCTCGTCCAGCCTGCGGCTGCTCACGCTCCAGCGCGACGAGGACGTCATCCGCGACGCACGCGAGGAGGCCACCGCGCTCGTCGAGGCCGATCCGGACCTGTCGGAGCATCCCGGCCTGGCCACCGTCCTGGCGTCCCTGCTGGACGAGGAGCGCGCGGACTTCCTGGAGAAGACATAACCGGTATTGCCGACCTATTTGGTTGACAACAGCGCCCGGGCGGGACACGATGAACGCGTGAACCCGAGTCGTGCGCTGATCGCCCGCCTCCACGTCGACCTCCGGCGCCAGGCGAGCGCCCTGTGTTCCCGTCGCTGATCCCGAGCCCCCGGCGGGCCCCTGCCCGCCTCCGGATCCGACGGCCGACCAGGAGGCCACCCCCATGACTCGAAGCATCCGGCTCGACCAGGCGGAGGCGTCCCTCCGCGACCCCGACCCCGCGACCCGCGTCGGCGCCCTCACGGCGCTCGCCCGCGCCGCCCGCGCCGGAGAAGCGCCCCGCGGCACCGGCGACACCTTCGCCTGGGCGCTCGCCGACGAACACGAAGACGTCCGCCGCGTCGCCGCCGACGCCCTGCGCGACCTGCCCGAGCTCTACTTCGGCGACGACGGCGTCGACGCCCTGCTCCTCGCCGCGGCCCGCGGCCGCGACACCGCCGTCCGCGACACCGCCGCCGACCTCATCGGCATCCTCGCCAAAGGCGCCGGCGAACTGTACGCCCAAGGCTTCGAGGACGACGAACCGCAGGTCCGCATCCAGGCCGTCCTCGGCCTCATCGCGCTGCGCGAGACCGCCCGCGTCGCCGAGGCCGCCGACGACCCCTCCCGCGAGGTCCGCGTCGCCGTCGCCGAAGGCCTCGGCCGCCTCGCCCACCCCTCCGGCCTCCCCGCGCTCGAACACCTCCTCACCGACCACGACCCCGTCGTCCGCATCGCCGCCCTCACCGCCGCCGCCGAACTCGGCATCCCCGAACCCCTCGAAGGACGCGTCGTCACCGCGATCGCCCACACCAACTGGCAGGTCCGCTGCCACGCCGTCCGCGCCCTCGCCCAGGCCCGCCCCGACGTCGCCGTCCAACCCCTCATCAAGGCCCTGCACGACCGCACGGTCGACGTCCGCAGAGCCGCCGTCCAGGCCCTCGAACAGTGGGCCACCGACAACCCGGAGGTAGTGACCGCCCTGACCGAAACCCTCGCCGACCCCGACCCAGGCGTCCGAACCCAAGCCCGCTGGAGTCTTGCTTAATTGCTTTTTTCTCCTCCTTCGGGCCTGGCGGCCCTCCATCGTCGATAAAAGCGGGCGATCGCTGGCATCGCTCCGTCTCGCCTTGCGGCTCGCTGCGCGATCAGGTTCTCGCTTCGCTCGAACCTGCCTTCGGACGCGATCGCGGCCCCCAGGTTGTCGCGTGGTCCTGAGGTGGCTGAGGTCGTCGCAGTAGTGGGTTTCTGTTGTCTTGCACGGCTCGCCTGGCGGCTCGCTAGGCGCTGAGGAGTTCTCGCGCTCGCTCGAACTCGGCTTCGTGGGCGGTCGCGAGAGTGACGTGGCCGGTCCTTCGGTCCGGAGGTGGTACCGGCCGCGAGCGGGCCGTCAGCGTGGCACGGCGCTGGCGGCCCGCTGTGCTTATTGCTTACGCCCCGTCTTCGATCTCATCCTTCTGCGCAGACCTCAGCCACCGCCGCAACCACGCAACAGCCTCAATGGTTGCGATCGCGTCCGAAGGCAGGTTCGAGCTTGCGAGAACCTGATCGCGCAGCGAGCCGCAAGGCGAGACGGAGCGATGCCAGCGATCGCCCGCGTTTTTCGACGATGGAGGGCCGCCAGGCCCGAAGGAGGAGAAGAACGCAATACTAAGACCGTGAGTCGGGTTATTGCGGGTAGTGCTGGGGGGCGGCGGTTGGCCGTGCCGGCGGGGCGGGAGACCCGGCCGACCAGCGATCGGGCGCGGGAAGGGCTTTTCTCCACGGTTCTGGCGTTGCTCGGGCCGCTGGACGGGCTGCGTGTCGCCGATCTGTACGCGGGGTCGGGGGCGGTGGGGCTTGAAGCGCTGTCGCGGGGGGCCGGGCATGCGCTGCTGGTCGAGTCGCATCCGCGGGCGATGAAGGTGATCCGGCAGAACGCCGAGACGCTCGGGTTGCCGGGTGCCGTCCCCTGCGCCGACAAGGTGGAGCGGCTCGTCCGCAAGGCGCCGGACGAGCCCTACGACCTGATTTTCGCCGACCCGCCTTACGCGCTGGCGGACGCGTCCGTGACCTCTCTGCTGGAGGAGCTGCGCGACAACGGGTGGGCGTCCCTGGACGCGCTGGTCGTGGTGGAACGCGCCGCGCGGGGCCCGGCGCTGGAGTGGCCCGACGGGTACGAGGCGGAGCGGGAGCGGCGTTACGGCGAGGCGGTGTTCTGGTACGGCCGTGCGGTCGCCCGTTGACATTCCGGTGGTTCGGGTAGGGGAACGCCCATGAAGCCCGGGATCGACCGCGCGGTGGCGCGTACCTGGGTCATCACCCTGCTCTTTTTTCTGGCGCTGATGGTGAACGTCACCTACGTGCAGGGCTTCCAGGCGCAGAGCCTGCGGGACGACTCGCTCAACGCCCGGCAGTTCGAGGACCGGTTCAAGATCGACCGGGGGCCGATCGTGGCGGGCGGCGAACGGCTCGCGTGGTCCGAGCAGGTCGGCGACGACCGGTTCCAGCGCCGCTACAAGGACGGCGCCGCGTTCGCGCCGGTCACCGGCTACTTCTCGGTCTTCTCCCAGACTGGCCTGGAGGAGGCCGAGAACCATTTCCTGGACGGGACCGACGCCCGTCTCGCCACCTCCAACCTCGTCGACAAACTGATCGGCAAGCACGTCCCCGGCGGGACGGTGGAGTCCACCATCGATCCGGACGCGCAGCGCGCCGCCTACGAGGCGCTGAAGTCCAGCGGCGCGGGCCGGGGCGCGGCGGTCGTCCTCGACGCGCGCACCGGCGCGATCCGGGTGATGGCCTCCACGCCGTCCTACGACCCGAACGAGGTGTCGACCCTCGACCGGAAACGGGCCACCGAGGCGTTCGACCGGCTCGGCGACCAGCCGCGCAAGCCGCTGCTCAACAAGGCCGCCTACGAGCTGTTCCCGCCCGGCTCCACGTACAAGACCGTGGTCGCCGCGGCGGCGCTGAGGTCGGGCACGAGCGAGGACACGCGGGTCAGGGCCGGGCGCAGCTACAGGCCTCTGGGCGCCGGGCAGGCGATCAACAACGACGCGGGCGACATCGGCGGCTCCTGCGACCTCTCCCGGATTCCTCTCATCGAGGCGTACGCGCAGTCCTGCAACACCACGTTCGCCTATATGGGCGCCCAGAAACCGGGCAACGACGCCGTGAACGCGCAGGCGGGCAGGTTCGGGTTCGGCGACCGGATCGAGTTCGCGCACGGACTGAAGAGCGCCCCGAGTTCCTTCCCGGCGACCGACCAGCCGTCGCTCAGCGCGCTCGGCTCCATCGGGCAGGGCAGCACGGTCGCCTCGCCGCTGCAGATGGCCATGGTCGCCGCCGCGGTCCTCGACGACGGGGAGGTCATGCGGCCCCGGCTGGTGGACAGGCTGCGCGCCCCGGACGGGTCGACGGTCGACAAGATCTCGTCCCAGCGGATGTCGCGCGCGCTGACGGCGGACCAGGCGAAGCAGTTGCGGGACATGATGGAGGCCGTGGTCGAGCGGGGCACCGGCAAGTCGCTGCGGGGGACGTCCATCCTCGGCGGCAAGACCGGGACCGCCGACGTCGAGGGCGCCTCCTACAACGACCGCTGGTTCATCGGGTTCGGCCCGCGCAGCGACCCCCGGTACGCCGTCGCGGTGATGACCGAGGCGTCCGGCTACGGCATCGAGTCGGGCCCCGTGGCGGCCAGGATCATCGACGCGCTGCGCGGCTGAGGACGGCCCGGCGAGCCCGGTGGAAACCCGGCCGAATGCGATTTGGTACGTTCACGCCGCAGGTCAGAAACCGGGACCGAAGGGGTTCGCGCCGTGCGCCGTGTCGTCTGTCCGGGATCGTTCGACCCCGTCACCAACGGGCATCTCGACATCATCAGCCGCGCCTCCCGCCTCTACGACGAGGTGGTCGTCGCCGTGCTGATCAACAAGAGCAAGAAGAGCCTGTTCACCGTGGACGAGCGTGCCGACATGATCTCCGAGGTCACCCGGGAGTACGGCAACGTGTCGGTCGACACCTTCTACGGGCTCACCGTCGACTACTGCAAGGAGCAGGACATCCCGGTGATCGTCCGGGGGCTCCGGGCCGTCAGCGACTACGAGTACGAGCTGCAGATGGCCCAGATGAACCACCGGATCGCCGGCGTGGAGACGCTGTTCATGGCGACCAACCCCGAGTACGCGTTCCTGTCCTCCAGCCTGATGAAGGAGGTCGTGAGATTCGGCGGGGACGTCTCCGGCCTCGTTCCCGACAGCGTCCACGACCGGCTGGTGCAGCGGCTCCAGAAGGACGGCTGACCGGCCTGCTCCTGGTGGACGGGCCGCGAGTTGGGTCAGCGGCCGGTGTTCGGTACCCTGGGACCTCGGCCATCACAGGCGGCCGCCGTTCCACCATGCCTCACGAAAGCAGGATTCCGCTGACACGCAACGATCCCAATGCCCCGTTCAAGCTCGACACCCGAGCTCTGAGCAGGCAACCCGGGTCGTCGCGGGAGGAGCACCTGACCGTGCTGGCACCGGAGAATTTCGGCGTCGAGATGGTGGGCGTCCCCGAGGGCGCCGCGATCGAGCTGGACCTCCGGCTCGAAGCGGTCCTTGAGGGGGTGCTCGTCACCGGCACGGCGACGGTCCCTCTCAAGGGGGAGTGCTCCCGCTGCCTCGACCCGATCGCCTCGACCTTCGAGGCGGACTTCCAGGAGCTGTACGTCTACGACGACACCCGCTCAGGCGGGAACGCCGACGACGACGAGCTCCGCCTCGAGGGCGACCTGATCGACCTCGAACCGGTCCTGCGGGACGCGGTGGTGCTCGCACTGCCGCTCTCCCCGCTGTGCCGGGACGACTGCCCGGGCCTGTGCCCGGACTGCGGTGCGCGGCTCGCCGACGTCGAGCCGGGCCACCGACACGACGTCGCCGACCCCCGGTGGGCGGCGCTGCGGGACCTTGCCGGCGACAACGCGCCGGCAGCCCCCGACCGGGGGAACGGGAGCTCCGGCACCCGTGATTCATCGGATCGAGAAGGAAAGCAGGAGGGCTGACGTGGCCGTCCCGAAGCGGAAGAAGTCGCGCAGCAACACGCGGCACCGGCGCTCGCAGTGGAAGACCGCCGCGCCGAACCTGGTCGAGTGCCCGACGTGCCGCGACCACAAGCTGCCGCACACTGCGTGCGCGACGTGCGGAACCTACGACCGGCGGCAGGTCATCGCCCCGTCGGCCTGAGTCTTCTCGCATCCTGGGGGGCGGATCCGCGCATGCGGCCCGCCCCTCACGGTGCGGAAGGACACGCACCCCGACCACCCGGCGCGTGACGTCGGCGTGGTGACCGGCGCGGAGACTGCGCCCGGAGCCGTGGTGCACGCCGGGATCAGACCGACCGGCGCGCACCTCGTCTTCGCGGACCCTCCCCGCCGAGCGTCCTCGCCGTCCGGCCCATCGGCCGCGCGCCGCAGAGGCGACCGCGCGCCGCGCGGTGCACGGCCTGCGAGGAGGGCCTGTGAGCGCTAAGAAGAACGACCCCGCGCCGGAGCGCGCGGAACTGACCGGCGCGCTCGGCGTCGACGTGGACGACGAGCTGCTCGAACGCGCCCTGACACACCGTTCCTACGCCTACGAGAACGGCGGCCTGCCCACCAACGAGCGCCTGGAGTTCCTCGGCGACTCGGTGCTGGGCCTCGTCGTCACCGACACCCTGTTCCGCGGCCACCCCGACCTGCCCGAGGGGCAGCTCGCCAAGCTGCGCGCCGCCGTGGTCAACATGCGCGCCCTCGCCGGAGTCGCCCGCGGCCTCGGCGTCGGGGCCCACATCCGGCTCGGCCGCGGCGAGGAGGGCACCGGGGGCCGCGACAAGGCCTCGATCCTCGCCGACACGCTGGAGGCGCTGATCGGCGCCGTCTACCTCGACCGGGGCCTCGGCGAGGCGTCCGCCCTGGTGCACCGGCTCTTCGACGCGCTGATCAAGCGCTCGGCGGGCCTCGGCGCTGGCCTGGACTGGAAGACCTCGCTGCAGGAGCTCACCGCCGTCGAGGAGCTCGGCGTCCCCGAGTACCACGTCGCCGAGAGCGGTCCCGACCACCAGAAGACGTTCCGCGCCTCCGTGCGGGTCGGCGGGCAGACCTACGGGTCCGGCGAGGGCCGCAGCAAGAAGGAGGCCGAGCAGCACGCCGCCGAGGCCGCCTGGAACGCCATCCGCGAGCTCGTCGTCGAGCGCGAGGCGGCGCAGGCCGGCCCGCCGCAGGGCGAGGACCCGGCCAGGGAGGCCGGGCAGGCGGCGCAGGCCGGTGCCTGAGCTTCCCGAGGTCGAGGTCGTCCGGCGGGGCCTGGAGAGCTGGACGACCGGCCGCACCGTCGCGTCCGCCGAGGTCCTGCACCCGCGGTCGGTCCGCCGCCACGCCGAGGGCCCCGCCGACTTCGCCGGGCGTCTCGCCAAGCGCACCATGCTGGCCCCCCGGCGCCGCGGCAAGTACCTGTGGATCCCGCTCCAGGCCGAGGACGACGGCGCCCCCGGCGAGGCGCTGCTCGCGCACCTCGGCATGAGCGGGCAGCTGCTCGTCGGCGAGCCCGGCCGGGAACGCGAGAAGCACCTGCGGGTCCGCGTCGAGTTCGACGACGACGGCCTCGACCTGCGCTTCGTCGACCAGCGCACCTTCGGGCACCTCATGGTCGCCGACCTCGTCCCCGACGCCTTCGCCGCGGGCGCGCTCGTCCCCGAGCCGATCGGGCACATCGCCGCCGACCCGCTGGAGGACGCCTTCGACGCGGAGGCCTTCTACCGCGCCCTGCGCCGCCGCAAGACCGGGATCAAGCGGGCCCTGCTCGACCAGTCCCTCGTCAGCGGGGTCGGCAACATCTACGCCGACGAGGCCCTGTGGCGCGCCAGGCTGCACTGGGCGCGGCCGACCGAGACGATGACCCGGGCGGACGCCGCGCGCGTCCTGGAGGCCGCACGAGAGGTCATGACGGCCGCCCTGGAGGTCGGCGGCACCTCCTTCGACAGCCTCTACGTGAACGTCAACGGCGAGAGCGGCTACTTCGAGCGGTCCCTGGACGCCTACGGGCGGCGGGACGAGCCCTGCCGCCGCTGCGGCTCGCCGATCCGCCGCGACGAGTTCATGAACCGCTCGTCCTACAGCTGCCCGGTGTGCCAGCCCCGCCCCAGGCGGGCACGGTACTAGCGGGACCGAGGGGGGAGCGATGAGCGAGGACGACGAGATCGTGCGGCTCACGGCCTGGGTGCGGGGACGCGTCCAGGGCGTCGGGTTCCGCTGGTGGGTCAGGTCGCGGGCGCTCGAACTGGGCCTCGCCGGCAGCGCGACCAACCTCAGCGACGGCCGCGTCGAGGTCGTGGCCGAGGGCCCGCGCGCCGGCTGCCGCCGCCTCTTGGAGATGCTCGACGGCGACGTTCCGGGCGGCGTTCCCGGACGTCCCGGCGCTGTGACCGGCGTCGTCGACCGCTGGGGCCCGCCCCGCGGGGAGGCCTCCGGGTTCCGGGAACGCTGACCGGGTAGGGAGTACCGGTTTGTACCTGCTAAACTAGTAGAGGAAGGTTGTTACCGGCCTGTGATGTGCGGCTTGACCAGGACACCGGCCGGTGCGACTCTAGACGGTACGCGCACCGCTTTCAGCAGTTTCCCGTGCGCGATCCCTGCTGGTTACTCAGCGTGGAGGACCCTTAGTCATGGCGAAGGCTCTACTCGGCCACGTCGGCGGTCCCGACCCCCGGATGGTCGCGGAGATGCGGCGCCTGCAGCAGCGCGTACGTGACCTGGAGGCCGAACTCGTACGGCTCCAGGCAGAGAACGACGCGCTCGCGACGGCGACGGACGACGAAGTGATGTCGCTCCCGGTGAAGGACCGCGAACCGGTTCTTACTTAATGCGTTTTTCTCCTCCTTCGGGCCTGGCGGCCCTCCATTGTCGATAAACGCGTGCGATCGCTGGCATCGCTCCGTCTCGCCTTGGCGGCTCGCTGCGCGATCAGGTTCTTGCTTCGCTCGAACCTGCCTTCGGACGCGATCGCGGCCCCCCAGGTCGTCGCGGAGTTGCGGCGGTGGTTGAGGCCGTCGCAGTAGTCGGCCGGAGGCTGTGGACACGGCTCGCCTTGGCGGCTCGCTACGTCCTCAGGTGCGCGGGTACCACCGGTCACCGGACGCTACCCAGCCGTTGAGGGTTGTCGCAAGTGCCGAGCGCTCGTAGCAGCGCCCGGCCGACCGACCTCGCGTCCCCAGGGCGACCTCCAACGTCCGCACCGGCCAACCGGGGGTCGAAGGTGGAGATCTCGCATCCCGCCTGAGGTCGCCGCGCGCCCAGGTCCCGCAAGCTCGAACGCGCAATCGAACGCCATCGCGCCCCTGACGCCGCCACGGACCCAGCGCTCGCCTTAGCACCCCTCCTCGCCCGCACCCTGAGGTATCCCCAGTGGCGACTTGTGGACGATCGTGGCGACCACCCGTCGCGCCCGGTCCCTAACTACTCCATAGAGTCATCCGGGCTTGGGTCAGCCCTCATCCCCGTCGCGCCCAGTGCATCCGCCCCTCACCCTCGGCACCCACCACTGCGACCCCCCGCACCCCCGGCGACCAAGCGACGACCCGAAGAGTTGCGACCGCGCCCGAAGGGTGCGAGCCCGCAACCCACTCACCGGACGCAAGCCCCAGGGCCGCCAGGCCCGAAGGGCGACCCGGATCACAACGGACGCGCCGACCTCAGCCCCCACCGCAACCACGCAACAACCTCAATGGTTGCGATCGCGTCCGAAGGCAGGTTCGAGCGAAGCAAGAACCTGATCGCGCAGCGAGCCGCCAGGCGAGCCGGAGCGATGCCAGCGATCGCCCCGCTTTTTTCGACGATGGAGGGCCGCCAGGCCCGAAGGAGGAGAAAGAAGCCAGAAAACCAGTATCGTGCTTCGGATGTTCGGGGTGTGGGTGTCGTAGGAGGGGGGCTCCTGGCGCGTGTATCTGAAGACTTTGACGTTGCGCGGGTTCAAGTCCTTCGCGTCCTCCACCACGCTCAAGTTCGAGCCGGGGATCACGGCTGTGGTGGGGCCCAACGGGTCGGGCAAGTCGAACGTCGTGGACGCGCTGGCCTGGGTGATGGGGGAGCAGGGCGCCAAGTCGCTGCGCGGCGGCAAGATGGAGGACGTCATCTTCGCCGGGACGTCGAACCGGGCGCCGCTGGGGCGTGCCGAGGTCGTGCTGACGATCGACAACTCCGATGGTGCGCTGCCGATCGACTACTCCGAGGTCACCATCAGCCGGTTGATGTTCCGGTCGGGGTCGAGCGAGTACGCGATCAACGGGGACGCGTGCCGGCTGCTGGACATCCAGGAGCTGCTGTCGGACTCCGGCATCGGCCGCGAGATGCACGTGATCATCGGGCAGGGGCAGCTCGACCGGGTCCTGCACTCGGGGCCGGAGGGGCGGCGAGCGGTGATCGAGGAGGCGGCCGGCGTCCTCAAGCACCGCAAGCGCAAGGAGAAGGCGCTCCGCAAGCTGGACGCGATGCAGGGCAATCTGACGCGCGTGCAGGACCTGACGGGTGAGCTGCGGCGGCAGTTGAAGCCCCTCGGCCGGCAGGCGGAGATCGCGCGCCGGGCCGCGGTGATCCAGGCGGATCTGCGGGACGCCCGGCTGCGGCTGCTCGCCGACGACCTGGTCACGCTGCGGACGAGGCTGGAGCAGGAGGCCGCCGACGAGGCCGCCATCCGGGAGCGGCGCACGGAGACCGAGCGGGCGCTGGCGGGGGCGCAGGAGCGCGAGGCGGTCCTGGAGGCCGAGGAGGCGGAGCAGGCGCCGAGGCTCGCGCAGGTGCAGGACACCTGGTTCCGGCTGTCGGCGCTGAAGGAGCGGCTCCGCGGCGTCGCCGACCTCGCGGCCGAGCGGCACCGCAACGCCGCCGAGGCGCGCGAGGAGGAGCGGCGCGGCCGCGATCCCGAGGACATGGAGCGCGAGGCCGCCGAGATCCGCGAGCAGGAGGAGATGCTCCGCGAGGCGCTGGACGAGGCCCGGGACGGGCTCTCCGGCGCCGTGGAGGAGCGGTCGGCGGCCGAGGAGGCCCTGGCCGTGGAGGAGCGGCGGCTCCAGTCCGCCGCCCGCGCCGCCGCGGACCGCCGCGAGGAACTGGCCCGGCTGCGCGGCCGGGTGGAGGCGCTGCGCAGCAAGGCGCAGGCGGGAAGGTCGGAGATCGGCCGGCTCGCGGACGCGCGGGAGGAGGCCGACCAGCGCGCCGAGTCCGCGCAGGCCGAGTTCGAGGCGTTCGAGGCGGAGGTCGTCGAGGACCCGGCGCTCGCCGCCGAGCACGAGGCGGTGCAGGAGGCGCTCGCCGCGGCCAAGGACGCCGCCGAGACGGCCCGCGCCGCCGTGGACGGCCCGCGCCGCGCGCTGAAGGAGGCGCGGTCGGCGGCGGGCGCGGCCCGCACCGCCGACCAGACGGCGCAGAAGAAGGTCGCGGCCCTCCAGGCGCGGATCGAGGCTCTGAACCTGACGCTCGCCAGCGCCGCCGACGGCGGGGAGGCGCTGCTGTCGGCGGGCGCCGACGGGTCGCTCGGCGGGGTGCTGGGCACGGTCGCGTCGCTGCTGAACGTCCGGCCCGGGTACGAGACCGCTGTCGCCGCCGCGCTCGGCGGCGCCGCCGAGGCCGTCGCGGTCGGGTCGCTGGACACCGCGGAGGCCGCTCTCGCGCTGCTGCGCTCCCGCGACGCCGGGCGCGCCGGGCTGGTCATCGGCGGCGGGGCGCCCGTGCTGGGGGAGCGGGTCGCGGGGGCCGACTACGCGATCGACGCGGTCAGCGTTCCTGACTCCGTGCGTCCCGCGTTCGAGCATCTGCTGCGGGACGTGGTCGTGGTCGATGACGTTCCCGCCGCGGCCGCGCTCGTGCGCGGGGAGGCGTCGCTGCGGGCCGTCACGCGGGACGGGGAGCTCGTCGGGGCGCACTGGGCGCAGGGCGGCGGCGCGGGCGGGGGGCAGGGCCTCCTGCAGATGCGCGCGACGCTCGACCAGGCCACCGAGGATCTCGCCGCGGCCGAGTCCGCCGCTGCCGCCGCCGCCGACGGGCTCGCCGAGGCGGTGGAGGGCGAGCACGCCGCGCAGGCCGCCGTCGAGGCGGCCGAGGCCGCGGCCGGTGACGCCCGGGCGGGGGTCGACCGCGCGCAGTCCGAGCTCGACCGCGTCCGCGCGCGGCTGCGGGAGCACGACGCGCAGGCGGCGCTGGAGGCCAAGCGCGCCGCCCGCCTGGAGGCCGACGTCCGGGCCGCGCGGGGCGAGGCCGAGCGGCTGACCAAGGCCCTCGACGCGGCCGGGGAGTCCCTCGAACGCGACACCGAGGCGGCCGAGGAGCTGGCGGTGCGGCTCGCCGAGGCCGAGGAGGCCGCCGAGGTCGCCGAGGAGGCCGGGCACGACACCGAGGCGCGCGACGAGCTGAACGCCCGCTGCCAGGAGCTGCGCACCGCGGAGATGGAGGCGCGGCTCGCGGTCCGCACCGCCGAGGAGCGCGTCCAGGCCATCGCCGGACGCGCCGACGCCCTGGAACGCGGCGCCCAGCGCGAGCGCGAGGAGCGGTCCCGCGCCGCCCAGCGCCGCGCCCGCCGGGAGGAGCAGGCCCGGGTCGCCAAGGCCGTCCTGCGGGGCGCCCGCGCGGCCCTGGAGCGCATCGAGCACTCGCTCGCCGCGGCGGTGCGCCGCCGCGAGGCCGCGGAGCAGGCCAAGGCGGCGCGCGAGGCGGAGCTGAAGGTGGTCCGCGGGCAGGTGCGCGAGCTGTCCTCGGCGCTCGAACGCCTCGTCAACGTCGTGCACGGCAACGAGGTCGCCCGCGCGGAGCAGCGGCTGCGGCTGGAGCAGTTCGAGCAGCGGGCCCTGGAGGAGTTCGGCCTGGAGGTCGAGGCGCTGGTGTCGGAGTACGGGCCCGACCAGCCCGTCCCGGCCGACCCGGACAAGGGCGAGGACGCGCGTCCCGTCCCGTACGAGCGGGCCGTCCAGGAGAAGCGCGCCAAGGCGGCCGAGCGGCAGCTCAACCAGCTCGGCAAGGTCAACCCGCTCGCGCTGGAGGAGTTCGCCGCCCTGGAGGAGCGGCACGCGTTCCTCACCTCGCAGCTGGAGGACCTGAAGAAGACCCAGCGCGAGCTGCTCGGCCTCGTCAAGGAGGTCGACGACCGCGTCCAGCAGGTGTTCGGCACCGCCTACGAGGACACCGCCCGCGAGTTCGAGCGGATCTTCGCCCGGCTGTTCCCCGGCGGCGAGGGCAGCCTGTCGCTGACCGAGCCGGGCGACATGCTCACCACGGGCGTCGAGGTCGCGGCGCGCCCGCCCGGCAAGAAGGTGAAGCGGCTGTCGCTGCTGTCGGGCGGCGAGCGGTCCCTGGTGGCCATCGCGTTCCTCGTCGCCGTGTTCAAGGCGCGCCCGTCCCCGTTCTACGTGCTGGACGAGGTCGAGGCCGCGCTCGACGACACCAACACCCAGCGGCTCATCACGGTCTTCGAGGAGCTGCGCGAGTCGTCACAGCTGATCGTGATCACGCACCAGAAGCGCACCATGGAGGGCGCCGACGCCCTCTACGGCGTCAGCATGCGCGGCGACGGCGTCACCCAGGTCGTCAGCCAGCGCCTGCGCGACCTCGACTGACCGGCCCCGGTCACGGTTCGGAGGCGGGCGTGAAGAGGTAGCCGCGCACTCCGGTGTTGCCGCACGAGGCGAGGATCGTCTCCAGCCCCCCGCTGATCCGGATGTCGACGCCCATGCACATGCGGTGGTCCCGGGTCGCCTCCGGCACGATGTCGAACAGCTGCCCGCCCTTCACCGGCTTGCCCGCCGGCGTCAGCCCGAACCGCTGCAGCGGATCGTCGTCTCCGCACTCCCTCATGTGCAGCGTGGCCCGCTCGGTCTTCTCGTCGAGCGTCGCGCACCACAGCTTGCCCTTCGGCGTCCACGCCTTCAGCTGGAACGTCCCGGCGCTGCCGGGGACGGAGGCGAGCCGTATCCGCTGGAGCCTGTCGTCCGCCACGCACTTGTCCTGCGCCAGCTGCGGGAGGAGTTCTTCGTCCGGGAGGATCGACAGGCAGTCGCCGGTCCGCTCGCCGGTGATGGGCATGATCGTGTACCACCCGGCCGGGGGCGCCGCCGACTTGGCGGACGCGCCCGGCGAGGCCTGCGGCCGGTGGGGCTTGCCTCCGCCTCCACCGCCGAACACCCCCGCCAGCGTCGTGACCACCACGCCGAGCGTGATGATCGCGGGCGCCGCCACCATGAGCGACACAGGCCGGCGGTCGGCCTGCCCGCGCGAGGACTTCTTGCGGTGCCGCGGGCCCGGCGGCGTCGCCGCGTGCCGCCCGGAGGTGCCGCTCCCGGAGGATCGGCTGCCGGATGAGCCGCTCCCGGAAGGCGGGGCGGAGGCCATGACGGGAGCCGGGGCGGGAGCCGGGGCGGGGCGGGGAGCCGGGGTCGGCGGCGGAGGCGCCGCGGGGCCGAGGTTCAGCGCCGGCCGTCCCGCGACGCGCCGGTCGCCTTCCGCGCCGCGCCGGTCGCCTTCCATGACGGCGGGGCCGCACAGGCGGTCGTAGACCCGCAGCCACCGCTTGCGCTCGTCCGGCACGAGGCCGCATGTGGCCACGAAGGAGGTCACCAGCCCCCGGCTCGGCAGCGTGTGCCCGCTGAGGAGCGCGTCAAGCCCGGAGGGGACGACCACGCCGTCGGCGTTCATTCGCTCCTCAAGCTCGGAAAGGGGCAGACCGGACCATTGCTGCAGGTGGCGCATGAGGTCGAGCAGATCAGCCGGATCATGCGCCTCCTCCGGCTGCGGGACCGCTCTCGGAGCCGTCACCGGTGTCCTCCCGCGAACGGGAACGCCTGTTCTCGTAGGCATCGTAGCGATCTCCTCGTCCGGAATGACTAATGTTCGCTATGCGGTCTTTGACAAGATCAATGGCGTCATGACTCGGCGCTCGTCAACTGGAGGGGCCCTCGCGATGCCGCGCTCCGGTGCATCCGTTCCGTCTGCCTTGCGACGTTCTGTTGAGACCAGGGTCGGGACCACGTTCGTCCTGCTGATGCAGCTGCGCGTGCTGGTCATCGGGGTGACCGTGGTGGTGGACGGGCAGGTGCGCGGCGACCCCTGGGCGCTCGGCGTGCTCGTCCTCGCGGCCGTGGTCTCCGGCGTGGTGCTGGCGGGCTGGGAGAAGGTCGTGCTGCGGCTGTTCGAGCAGCCCGCGCTCCTGGCCTTCGACGTCCTCATCGGCTACGCGGTGCTGCAGGTGGGCGGGATCTTCGGCCCCTACTTCCTCGTGACGGTGGTGACCGCCGGTCTCGCCGGGCTGCTGTACCGGTGGCCGGTCACCGCGCTGCTGTGCGCGCAGCAGGCCGTCCTGTACTACGCGGCGCTCTACCGCAACGCGCCCTCCGACGACGGCGGCGACATCGCCATGCCGCTGCTCGTCATGCTGCCCGTCTTCTACGGGGTTGCGGCGCTCGTCGGCACGGTGCTGCGCCGCCTGTTCGACGAGCACGCCTCCGCCGAGGAGACGCGCTGGCGGATGGAGGCGGAGGCGATGGCCGCCGAGGAGCGCACCCGGCTGGCCCGCGAGATGCACGACTCGCTGACCGCGACGCTGTCGGGCATCGCCCTGTCGGCGAACGGCCTGCCCGGCTGGGTCCGCAAGTCCCCCGACCGCGCCGAGCGGGAGGCGCGGCGCATCGCCACGGCGGCCCAGGTCGCCACCCGCGAGGCGCGCTCGCTCATCGCCGAGCTGCGCGACGACTCCGCCGGCGTCCCGCTGGGCGACGCCGTGCGGGTGCTGGCGGGGGAGTGGGAGGGCCGCACCGGCGTCCCGGTGCGGGTGGACGCCGAGGCGGGCGCGGACCTCCCGGCGCCGGCGCGGCGCGAGATGATCACGATCGTGCGGGAGGCGCTGGAGAACGTGGGACGGCACGCGGAGGCGTCCCGCGTCGACATCGTCACGGCCGTCAACGACGGCGACCTGGAGGTGCGCGTGCGGGACGACGGTAAGGGCATGTCCAGACGGCCGGACGACCCCGGCTGGCTGGACGAGCTCGCCCGCGGCGGCCATTACGGCCTCGTGGGCATGCACGAGCGGGCCCGAAGGGCGGGCGGCCGGCTGGCCGTGCGCTCCGTCCCGGGAGGCGGCACCGAGGTCACCGCGTCGATGCCGGCGGGGCCGGAGTCCGAGCCCGCGCGGGCCGCGCTAGGGAGCCGGTGATGGACGAGCCCGTGCGGTACCGCGTCATGGTCGTGGACGACAACGCCTTCATCCGCGCCGGCCTCACCTCCGCGCTGGAGGCCACCGACGACATCGAGGTGGTGGGCGAGGCGGGCGACGGGCGCGAGGCCGAGGAGATGGCCTGGCGGCTGGTGCCCGACGTGGTGCTGCTCGACGTCCGGATGCCGCGCGTCGACGGGGTGAGCGCCGCCGCCGCGCTGAGCCGGACCAGCCGCGTGATCATGCTCACCCAGGTGGAGGAGCCGGAGGTGATCCTGTCGGCCGTCCGCAACGGCGCCGTCGGCTACCTCGTGCACAACACCTTCACGGTGGACGAGCTCGCCGCGGCGATCCGGGACACCGTCCGGCACCGGGCCCACCCCCTCTCGCACGCGGCCAGCGCCGCGCTCATCGACGCCGCGCGGACGGGCCGGCCGGCGGCGCCCGCGGCCGATCCGGCCGAGCAGCGCGCGCGTTTCGGCCTTTCCGCCCGCGAGGTCCAGGTCATGGATCTGATCGTGCGCGGTCATGCGAATCACGACATCGCGGCCAAGCTATTTCTCACCGAGAAAACCGTCAAGAACTACATCAATCGCATTTATGCGAAACTCGGCGCGCCGAACCGGGCCACGGCCATCGTGACCTGGCTCGGCATGCCTCCGGGCGGCTGAGCAGGGCCTCCGCGATTGGGGCCCGCGACCCCCGCCGCTAGGGCCCTAGGGCCCTAGGGGCGCCCGCCGGCCCCGCATAGCGTTCCGGTGAACGAAGCGCATGAAGGACGGCGCCTTTATGGCCGGGCCTTCGCCTATTTCGCCGCCCGGAGGAACGCCATGCTTTTGCCGACCCGAAACAGAATGGCCATGATCACCGGCGGGGTCCTGGCCGCCGGCTGCTCGCTCGCGCTCGCCGGCGCCTCGGGGACGGGCCCGGACCCGGCTCCCGCCCGCGCCGTCGGAGCCCTGGAGAGGTCCGCGCCCGCCATCGCCTACGGGAAGCCGGGCCCGCGGGCTCACGAGGACACCTGGGACTCCGAGCACGCGAAGAAGAAGCGGCCCACCGCGACCGCGGCGCGGCGCTACGGGTGGGGACGCCCGATCGCCTTCGACGGCTTCCGCACTTTCGACCGGCGCGCCTGGGAGGTCTACACCGGACCGGGCAACGGCGGCCGCGGCCGCCGCGTCGCCAAGGCGGTGACCGTCCGGAACGGCGTCCTGCGCATCACCGGCAAGCGCAACGGCGACACCGGGGGCGTCGCCTGGATGAAGGGCGCCCAGAAGGAGGGCCGCTGGGAGGCCCGCGTCAAGGTGAGCCGCGGTTGCGCCTGCTACAACGCCAACCTGCTGCTGTGGCCGGTCGGCGGCGGTGGCGGCACCGACCCGCAGAACGGCGGCGGGGAGATCGACTGGATGGAGACCTACGGCGACGAGGGGCTGCGCAACGGGACCAACTTCTTCCTGCACTACGGACCCGAGAAGGAGTCCCAGCGCCTGAACTCCCACCTGCGCATCGACCTGACCAAGTGGCACGCCTTCGCGGTGGAGTGGAACTCCAGGGGCATCACGGGCTACGTGGACGGGCGCAGGTGGTTCCACACCTCGAAGCGGGAGGCCCTGCCGCCCGGGAAGATGGGGCAGGCCATCCAGCTCGACTGGTTCCCGCAGATGACCAAGCTGACGACCAAGGGGGTCAGCCGGAAGGCCGACGTGACCCTCTCGGTCGACTGGATCAACATGTACCGGCCCTGAGCGGCGGGGCGTCCGGTGTCACTTCACGATCTGCCAGATCTCCCCGTTGTGGCGCAGGGTGAACTCGTCCTGGAGGGTGCGCTCGGTCATGGACCCGCTCTGCGAGTGCAGGGCGGAGAACGGGATGACCGCCTCCTCGTCCACCAGCCGGCCGCCCTTCACGGACACGGTCCGGAGAGCCTGCCGCTCCTGCGGTCGGAGGAGGTGCGGCGTGTTGCGGACACCGGCCGGGCAGTCGCCGCGGAGCGCGGGGCCCCGGAGGAAGTCGCCGTCCTTCGCGACGTAGCGGCACACCCCCTGGTCCCCGGCGGCCTGGCCGCGCAGGAACGCCTGGAGCGCGGCCCGCGCGCCCTCGATCCCCTCCCGAGTGCCGGGGTCGGTGTCCTCCTGTGCGGTAGCCGAGGGCGACTGGGACGGAGCTCGGAACACGTCATCACCGCCGTCTTTGTCGTCACCGCCGCACCCCGACGTGAGAATTGTCGTCGCGAGCGCCGTGACGGCGAGGGCGCCGACGGCGCGGGAGGTGAACCGAAGAGCCATGGTGTGCCTTCCTCGGGGCGGGGATGTCGGCCCATTGTCCGAACGCCGCCTTTCCGGATGATCAGGCGGCAGCCGAAGATTAACGCCTTGACCGGGGGAACGGCCAGCGGTCGCAAGATCGCCAGGTCAGGGGTGGTGCGCGCCCGCCGGGACGGCTCACACCGCCGCGGCTCCTTTTCTCTTATGGGCTGCCCGAGACGCCCGGACAGGAAATGCGGGGCCGGCCCACTCGGATCGCACCGAACGGGTGCGGAGGGTTAGGGCGCGATTATCCCATGAGAAGAAGCAGGAAAGGTCGGCCGACGGGACGTTGCCGGCGTTATGGGCGGCGCTCCGTTGTGCGCCGGGTCGAGTGCCCTCTCGTCTTGACGGACGAACTCGGCGGCCACCGTTTCGGGGGCGACCGGGGAGGTCGGCGGCCTCGCCGCCATCGGTGAGGTCCGGCGAGGTCGGGGAGCGGCCGGAGCGGGTCGCAGGAGTCCGCTCGCGGAGGACGGCTGGGTGCCGCGGTCACAGGGGCCCGCGGCACCCAGTGCCTCCGATCGGGCGGAGGGCGCTGCTTCCGCGGGCGCGTGACGCGCGTCACATTTCTCTTGGAACGTGACACCGCCCAGCGCTCACCATTTCGGGCGGGACGGCGGGTGCGGTCTCCGCCGTCTTCCCCCCGCCTATAACCGTTTGGAGACTTCACGTCCGCGCCGGTGACGCGTATTCGGAGGGGATCGGCGTGCACCGACCGTGATGACCCGGCGACGCTGGCGGGCTTGTGTGACCTGGGGTCATCCACTACCCATATGGCCCTGCGGTTCTCCGGCTCCTTCACCGGACTCCCCCCGTCCGGTACGGAGAACCGCCGGAGAGGTGCGACGCATGGATCCCCAGAAACTCAAAGACAATTTCGGCCTGGTGGCCGCGAACGGCCTGGACGTCGCCGAATATTTCTACGCCGACCTTTTCGCGCGGGACCCGCAGCTCAGACGGATGTTCCCCGCGTCGATGGCCAAGCAGCACGAGGTGCTGCTCGCGGCGCTGTCCCAGATCGTCTCGACCGTGGACGACCCCGACGCGCTCGTCCCCTTCCTCAGCGACCTCGGCCGCCGCCACAACGACTTCGGCGTCGTCGCCGAGCACTACGCGCCCGTCGGCGCCAGCCTGCTCGCCACCCTCGCCTACTTCAGCGGTCCGGACTGGAACGCCGACCTCGAACGCGACTGGACGGCCGCCTACGGCGTCGTCGCGAAGGTCATGTCGGAGGCCGCGGCGGAGCCCGTCGCCTGATCCGTGGACTCCCAGCGACTCAAGACCAGCTTCGCGCAGGTCGCCGAGAAGGGCGACGCCGTGGCGCTGTTCTTCTACTCCGACCTCTTCGTCCGCAATCCCCACCTGCGCGACATGTTCCCCATCGGGATGAGCGGGCAGCGCGACAAGCTGCTGCGCGCCCTCGGCCACATCGTGTCCCAGGTGGACGACCTGGCCGTCCTCGTCCCGTTCCTGCAGCAGCTCGGCCGTGACCACCGCAGGTTCGGCATCGTGGCCGAGCACTACCCGCACGTCGGGGCCAGCCTCCTGGCGACCCTGCGGCACTTCTCCGGGACGGCCTGGACCGACGACCTCGAACGCGACTGGAGCGCCGCCTACGGCCTCGTCGCCAAGGTCATGCTGGAGGCGGCCGACGAGAACGCCCTCAACAGCCCCGCCTGGTGGAACGGCCAGGTCATCGCGGTCGAGCGCCGCCGGTTCGACATCAGCGTCCTCCGGATCCAGCCCGACCGGCCCCTGCCGTACACGCCGGGCCAGTCCGTGGCGCTGGAAGTGCCGTCCCGGCTGCGGCACTGGCGGTACTACTCGATGGCGAACGCGCCGCGACCCGACCACTCCGTCGACTTCCACGTCCGGCTGGTGGACGGCGGCCCCGTGAGCCCGGTGCTGGTCCGCGGGACCCAGATCGGCGACCGCGTCCGCATGGGCGCCCCCATCGGCACGCTCACGCTGGACGAGAGCTCCCCGCGGGACGTCCTGCTCGTCGCGGGCAGCACCGGCCTGGCCCCGCTCAAGGCGATCCTGGAGCAGATATCCCGCCGTGCCGTCCCGCCGCGCGTGCACCTGTTCTTCGGCGCCCGCAGCCGCGACGGCCTCTACGACCTGGAGGACCTGACCAAACTGGCGGACGGGTTCCCCTGGCTCACCGTCGTCCCGGCCGTGTCGGACGAGCCGGGCGGGCACGGGTTCTCCTCGCTGCTCTATTCGGGCGACGACGGCGTCGAGCACGGCAACCTGTCCGACGTGGTCGCCAGGCGCGGCCCCTGGGACGGTCACGACGCCTACGTGTGCGGGCCGTCCGTCATGGTCGGGCACACCGTCGAGCAGCTGGCGCGGCTCGGCGTCGCCCGTGACCGGATCCGCCTCGAAACCTTCGCCGACGCACAGAGGTGAGCGCCTTGAACTCCCCGAACCTTCCGGTCGTCTCTGAGGGGTCGCGGTTGACCCCGGGCGAACTCCAGTCTGTGGTGTTCGCCCGGGCCGCCCTCGGGCGCCGCGGATACGACGAGGAGCAGGTCCGCAACTTCCTGCAGTACGTGGAGCGGGAACTCGTCAAGATCTTCACCGACAAGGCCGCCCTGGCCGACGAGGTGAACCGGCTGCGCGCCCAGGCGTCCTCGGGCTCCCGCGGCGTGATGGCGCCCGAGGACGCCCACTTCCAGGCCGTCCGCATCCTGTCGCAGGCCCAGCAGACCGCCGACCTGTACGTGGCGGACGCCGAGCGCTACACCAGGGAACTGGCGCACGAGGCGAGGCTGCACCGCGAGGCGATCCTGTCGGACGCCAAGGGCCGCGCGGAGCAGATGCTGGAGGACGCCCACCGCAAGGCGGCCGCCGTCGCCGAGGCGGCCGTCCGCACGGCCCCGCCGCAGCCCGCGCCCTCGCCGAGCCCCGGGACCCTCCCGGACGGAGAGCGCCTCGCCCTGGAGCGCGAGATCGCCTACCTGCGGACCTACAGCGACGTCTACCGGACCCATCTGCGCTCCTACCTGGAGGCACTGCTCCGCAACGTCGACGAGTGGGAGTCCTCCGAACGGGCATCCCTCCCTGGGGGTAATGCCTGATCTACCGTCCCGGCGCGGGCGCCGGAACGTTCGGGAGTCCCGCGCGGTTGCGCGCCCGGCCGGGCTCGCCGCATGATCGGCGGGCCCGGCGCAGCGTGTTCGCGCGGGAGTGCTCGTCTGGAAAACTGGGGGCGTTATGGAATATGTGATCGTCATCGCCGTGCTGGCCGTGATCGCGCTGATCATCGGCGGCGTCACGCTGCTGCGGCCGCGCCGGCCCCGCCCGCCGGTCGAGCGCCCGTCCGAACGCACCGGCGGCGCCACCGCCGCCGACGTGGCGGAGGC
>NZ_JBEUPA010000087.1:0-34415 GCF_040492065.1 Actinomadura sp. NPDC000929
CGCAGCGAGGAAATGGGTCAGGCCAAGCCCACTAGCTTGTACGTGAGTTCTGCCCCTCTCGCCGGGACAGTCGGCTCCTACCATTGGTAGGATTGCCGGGGTGCACCGCCCACGCGTAGGTCCCGGACGTGGCGAGGGCGAGCCCGGCCGTCCACGCCACGGTGACGGCCAGCCCGCCGAGGGCGAGGAGCGGCCCGACCAGCAGGTGGTACTGGAGCACCCGCCACAGCTCCGGCGAGCGGAGGTCGCGCAGGACGTCCCAGGCGCGCCCGCCGTCGAAGTCGGGCATGCGCGGGATGTCGAGGCCGAGCATCGCCCAGCACCGCTCCCGCTGCCAGGACGTCAGCGGGCGCAGGGCGAGCAGCAGCAGGATCGCCGACACGCAGGTGAGCACGAGGATCGGCGTCACCCGCACCGGCGTCCAGAGCGTCCAGAGGGATCCGAGGATCAGCCAGCCGGCGAGCTGCAGCGGCACCCCGGAGACGACGAAGACCGTGTCGCGCCACGCCGCGGCCGACCACGGAGCGCGCACGCGGACACGCCGGGCCGCGGAGAGGGATGCCATGGGGAAACCGTATTGCCCCACTTCGGGCGCCGCCATGAACCAGAGTGCAGGGCCGGGGGTGAACCCAGTGCCACCCCCGGTCGGAAGGGTGCGCTACTGATCCTGCGGCCGATCCCGGCGAGGCTTTGATCAGGCATCCGGACCGCGGATGCGCACCGATCACCGTCCGCAGGAGCCCCCCATGGTCGCCGTCCTCACCCGCCCCGGTCCCCCCTCGCCCCGTCCCGCGATCAGCGTCCGGCGCCGTCCGCGTCCCGGACGGTACGGGCCGCCGGGCGCCGTCGCGCGGCGCAGGGAGGGAGGACGGCGGCTCGGCTGGGCGTTCATCGGGGGCGCCGCCGCGCTGGTGCCCTGGATGTGCATGCTCGCCGCCACCATGCCGTCCACCGCCACGGTGTCGAACTGGTCCGCCGCCTGGGTGGGGCTGGACGCGATGGAGGCCGCCGCGCTGCTCGGCACCGGCGTGCTGCTCGTCCGCCGCGATCCGCGCCACGGCCTCGCCGCCGCCGCGGCCGGGGCGCTGCTGGCCGTGGACGCGTGGTTCGACGTGACGACCTCCGCGCCCGGCGCGGAGCGGACGGTGGCGATCGCCCTGGCGGCGGGGGTGGAACTGCCGCTGGCCGCCCTGTGCGCCGTCCTCGCCTCGCGGGCGCTCAGGCCGCGCGGGCCGGCGATCGACCATGAGATGAAGGACGGATGGCAAAGGCTTGTCGGGAGTACGCCAGACGGGTGAAACCAGACGAGCCGGACCTCTAGAGTGAACCTCACGTGGGGCCCTCTCGCGGGAGGGCCCTTTGCCCTGCCTGCACGATCAAAGGTCCCCCATCATGAACGACCACGAGGTGCACGAGGAGTGCCTGCGGCTCCTCCGGGACGGCCTTCCCGTCCCCGCTCCCGCCGCCTTCGCCGAAGGCCGGGACTACCTTCCGCTCGGGCTCGACAAGGACGGCGACATCGCCGTTGTCACGTTCCTGTACCAGTGGGGGGACTCCGCGTCCTCGTTCATCGAGGGCTGGACGTTCCACCGCCGCGACGGCGAGTGGATGGAGCTGGGCGGCGCGGGCGGATCGGCCCCCGAGGAACCGCTGGCGCGCCGCTCGTCCGGCGAGATGGGGCGCCACCTGCTCAAGTACGGGTCGGGCCGCACGGTCCGCAACGCCAACCGGCTGCTGCCGTGGGGCGCCAAGTGGGTGAACGAGGCGCGGCTGCGGGCCTCGGCCGAGGTCGCGCGGGTGCGGGTCGGCAAGCGGATCCTGGACGTCCCCGAGCACGGGCACGTCGTCGTGGTCTGGGGCGCCCGCCGGGGACCGGTCGTGGAGGCGCTCGCCGCCGACGGCGCGGTGCTGGACGTCATGGACCTGGACCGCCCGTCCCTCCCGATGCCGTCGCGGGCCTGATATTTGACCGCTCGTTCTTGAACGCTCTATCGTCGTCGGCATGGCACGGGCGAAGGAGTTCGATCCGGACGCCGCGCTGCGGCGCGCGCTGGAGCTGTTCTGGGAGCGCGGCTACGAGGCGACCTCCATGGCCGACCTGGTGGCCCATCTCGGCATCGCCCGGGCCAGCCTCTACGCCACGTTCGGCGGCAAGCGCGAGCTGTACCTGAAGGCCCTCGAACGCTACGTCCGCGACACCGACCCGAAGATCGCCGAGGCGCTGTCGCAGCCCGGGCCCGTGCTGCCCGCGGTCCGCGCGCTGATCGAGCGCTACGCCGCGGAGTCGGCGCGCGACCGGCCCCGGCTCGGCTGCCTCGTGGTGAACACCGCGGTCGAGCTGGCCGGGCGCGACCCCGAGGCCGCGCGCCTGGTCGAGGCGAGCTGGAACTTCCTGGAGGCCTCGCTCACCACGGCGCTGACCCGGGCGCGGGCCCAGGGCGAGCTGCCCCCGGACAAGGACCCCCGCGCGCTGGCCCGCCTCCTGCTCGTCCTGTTCCAGGGCATGCGCGTCCTCGGCCGCGCCCCCGCCGACGACCACCGCCTCCGCGACGCGACCCGCCAGGCCGCCGCCCTCTTCGTCTGACCCCGCCCTCTCTCCGAAGGCGGGCTTCTCTCGGCCCTTATTCAAGACCGTTCGTTCTAATATTCTGGGAGCTCGGCATGCGATTCGACAGCAAGATCGTTCTCATCACCGGCGGCGCGGGCGGCATCGGCCGCGCCGCCGCGCACGCGTTCGCCCGCGAGGGCGCGACCGTCGTGCTGGCCGGACGCGACGAGGCCGCGCTGACCGAGGCGGTGAAGGAGATCGGCTCCGGCCGTGCCGACCACGTCGTCGCGGACGTGACCGACCCCGCGTCGGCCGCCGGGATGGTCGAGGCGGTCGCGCGCCGCCACGGCGGCCTCCACGCCGCCGTCAACAACGCCGGGATCTTCGGCGCCGCGGGCCCCGTCGCCGACATCGACGACGACGCCTGGAACGAGGTCCTGGCGGTGAACCTGACCGGCGTGTTCCTGTCGATGAAGCACGAGATCGCCCACATGCGCGCCCACGGCGGCGGGACCGTCGTGAACGTCTCGTCCAACATCGGCGTGCACGGGCGCCGTCCCGGCCTCGCGGCCTACGCGGCCTCCAAGGCGGCGGTCAGCGTCCTCACCCGCACCGCCGCCCTCGACCACGTCGCTGACGGCGTCCGCGTCAACGCCGTCAGCCCGGGTGCCACCGACACGCCGATGTCGCTGCTCCCGGGCGAGACGCCCGCCGGGCGCGCCGAGCGGATGCGCGCCTCCGCGCCGTCCGGCCGGGTGTCCGAAACCGCGGAAGTGGCCGAGACCATCCTCTGGCTGGCCTCCGACGCCTCGTCCCACGTCATCGGGCACGACCTGGTCATCGACGGAGGCGTCACCGCCTGACGACGCTTTCGGGACGGCACACCGGGCAGACTCTCTGCATGGCCCTCACGCCCGACCACGACACCGAGCGCTTCCGCCTGGCCGCCAGGGTCATCAGGAAGTACCTGATCGGGGCGCGGAGCCTGCACGACCACATCGCCACCAAGCTGCTGGGCTCGGGCGCGTCCCGCGTCCTGGACATCGGCTGCGGGGAGGGCGCCCTCAGCGACGCCCTCCCCCACCCGCCGCCGTTCCGGCTCGTCGGGCTGGACACCTCCGCCGACCTCGTGTCCGCCCACCCGGCGCCCCGCCTGCGGGCCGACGCGCTGCGCCTGCCGTTCCGGGACGGGACGTTCGACGCCGCCGTGGCCGTGAACCTCCTCCCCCAGCTGGACGACCCCGACCGGGCGCTGCGCGAGGCCCGCCGCGTCCTCGCCCCGGGCGGCCTCCTGCTGGTCACCGCGATCTGCCGGACCGACAGCCCCGAGCTGTCGCCGGTGTGGCGCCCCGAGCCGACCACGTTCGACGCCGAGGAGGCCCCGGCCCGCGTCGGCGAGGTCTTCGGCGAGGTCGAGGTGGAGCGCTGGGACGCCCCGCTGATCACCCTCCCCGACGAGGCCGCCGTCCGCGAGTACCTGATCGCCCGCCAGGTCCCCCGCCCCCAGGCCACCGAGGCGGCCACCCACCTGAACACCCCGCTCCCGGTGACAAAACGAGGCTCCCTGGTCCTGGCCCGCCGCTGACCCCCCGCCACCACCGCAACCAAGCGACAGCCTCCACCCATGCGATCGCGCCCAAAGGCAGATTCGAGCAAAGCAAGAACCTGACCGCGCACCGACCCGCCAAACGAGCCGCCAGGCGAGCCGCCAGGCGAGCCGCCAGGCGAGCCGAAGCGATGCCAGCGATCACCAACCTTCATCCACTACCCCAGCCACCACCGCAACCACACAACAACCTCCACCAATGCGATCGCGTCCGAAGGCAGGTTCGAGCTTGCGAGAACCTGATCGCGCAGCGAGCCGCCAGGCGAGACGAAGCGATGCCAGCGATCGCCCGCGTTTATCGACGATGGAGGGCCGCCAGGCCCGAAGGAGGAGAAAAACGCAATAAAACTAGAGCCAGCCGAGGTCTTTGGCGGTGCGGGCGGCGGTGTGGCGGTTGTCGGTGCCGAGTTTGGTGACGGCGGCGGAGAGGTAGTTGCGGACGGTGCCCTCGGAGAGGCCCAGGGTGCGCGCGATGCGGGAGACGGGGGCGCCGTCGGCGGCGGCGCGGAGGGTGTCGAGTTCGCGGGGGGTGAGGGGGCACTCCTCGGCGGCGAGGGCGTCGGCCGCGAGCTGGGGGTCGATGTAGCGGGCGCCGCCGGCGACCTGCCGGACGACCTCGGCGAGACGGCGGCCGGGGGCGTCCTTGCCGAGGAAGCCGCGAACGCCGGCGGCCATGGCGCGGCGCAGGTTGCCGGGGCGGCCGTGCGCGGTCACGATCACCAGGCGGCAGTCGGGCAGCTCGCGGGCCAGGCGCTCGGCCGCGGCGAGGCCGTCCAGGCCGGGCATGTCGATGTCGAGGACGGCGACGTCGGGCCTGAGGGCGAGGGCGCGCTCGACGGCCTCGTCGCCGCGCCCGACGTCGGCGGCGACCTCGATGCCGTCCTCGGTCTCCAGGAGCAGGACGAGCGCCTCCCTGATCAGGAGGTGGTCGTCGGCCAGCAGCACGCGGATCATGCGTCTCCCTTCGCGGGGACGGCGGCCGTCACCCGGAACGTCCCGTCGCCCTCGGGGCCCGCCCGGAAGCGGCCGCCGGCGGCCGCGATCCGTTCGGCGAGCCCGGCCAGGCCGCTGCCGGCGTCCGCGGCGGCGCGGCGCGCGGCGCCGTCGTTGACGATCTCCAGCTGGACGCGGTCGCGGCCGGCCCGGACGGTGATCCGGCACCAGGTGGCGCTGGAGTGCCGCAGGACGTTCGTGGCGGCCTCGCGGGCGACCCAGCCGAGCGGCTCGTGGACGTGGGCGGGCAGTTCCGGCGACACCTCGGGGCGCTCGCAGCGGATCCCGGCGGCGCGCAGGACGGCGGACATGCCGTCCAGCTCGGTGCGCAGGGAGGTGGCGCGGTAGCCGCGGACGACCTCGCGCACGTCCCGCACCGCGTCCCGCGCCATCGTCTGGATCTCGGTCAGCTCCTTGCGGACGCGGCCGTCGTCGCGTTCGACGAACCGTTCGGCCACCTCGGCGCGCAGCGCGACGGCCTGGAGGCTGTGGCCGAGGACGTCGTGCAGGTCGCGGGCGAACCGGAGGCGCTCCTCCCCCACCGCGGACCGGGCGAGCTCGGCGCGCGCCTCCCGGAGCTCCTGCACGACGTGGAACAGCCAGACCGTGACGTATCCGGAGAAGGCGGCGAGCGGCACGGCCGCCGTCTCGTACAGGACGGTCAGCGCGGGGAGCCCGAGGAGCACGCCGTAGGCGGGGGTCAGGACGGTCGCCGCCGCGATCACGGCGACCGCCTCGCGCACCGGGAGCACGACGGCGATCAGCCCGGCGGGGACCAGGAGGGCGTTGCCCCAGCCCTGACCGGTGCCGAGCAGCGGGGGCAGCGCCCAGCAGACCGCCGCGACCGCGGCGAGCCCCAGCCTGTGCGCCGGGGCGGTGCGGCGCATCAGGTTCTGCCACAGGAGGCGGGCGTAGAGGGCGAAGGCGCCGCCGGTGCCGGCGAGGGCCAGGAGCAGGCGTCCGGCGTCCCGCCGGTCGACCGCCTCGTACCAGAGCGCCTGCAGCAGGGACCCGGCCAGCGTCAGCACGGTCATCCCCACGATGATCGCGGCGATGACGGTGGGACGGGGGATCCGGGGCTGCACGCGCCCAGCGTATGCGGCCGTCAAGGGGGGCGCGGGGGCTCAGGCGGCGCGGAGGCGGGCGGCGTCCCGTCCGGTGACCAGGCGGCCCTCGTCGAGGATCCCGACCCGGTCGGCGCGGCACGCCTCGCCCGGGTCGCGGGTCGCGACCACCACGGCGGCCCCGTCCGCGGTTACCCTCGCCAGGACGGACCACACCTCGCGCGCGGCGGCGGCGTCGAGCCCCGCGGTGGGCTCGTCGAGGACGAGCACGTCCGACCGTCCGACCAGGGCCAGCGCCAGGTCGAGCATGCGGCGCCGCCCCGCGGTCAGCCGCTCGAACGGCACGTCGGCGAGGCGGCTGAGGCCGACCAGCCGCAGCGCCTCGTCCCGGGTGAGCGGATCGAGGGTCCAGCGCCGCCAGGCGTCGACCACCTCGGCGACGGTCAGTCCCGGGAAGAGGCCCCCGTCGCGCCAGACGGCGGCGGCGCGCGCGGTGTCCCGGTCGGTGTAGGGGTCGGCGCCGCGGAGCCGGACGGTTCCGCCGGTGGGCCGCCGCAGCCCCGCGAGGATCTCCAGCAGGGCCGTCTTGCCGGAGCCGTAGCGGCCCAGCAGCGCGTAGACCTCTCCCCGCGCCACGGTGAACGAGACGTTGCGCACGGCCTCGTTCAGGTCCAGGTCGCGTACCTCGATCACAGGTGCCCTCATGGCCTCCATGCTGTCCGGCGGCGGCGCGGGCGTGCAGTCACGGACGTCAGGAAACGATCATGAAGTTCTCAGGGGCGGCCCATGACGGATGTCATGGTTCGGCGATCGCCCAGCCGGCGGGCGGGACGACGGCGCCGTCCCCGGTGAAGGCCGCGTCACCCGCCACGCACGTCCAGCCGGCGGCGGGCAGGGACACCTTCGCGGGCTCCTCGCCCGCGTTCAGCACGACGCCCAGCCGCTCCGGACCGTCCTCCACCGTGTAGGAGAATGCCGTGTTGGTCAAGGTGGCCGCCGTGGTCCGCGCCCGGACGAGCCAGGGGTGGCGCCGTCTCACGCCGATGAGGTCCTGGTGGAGGCGGTGGTGGGCGCCGCCGTGGCCGGGGACGTCGCCGGGCCGGGCGGGGAACGGCGGCCGTATGGCGTCGTCCCCGCCCTCGCGCTCCTCCTTGACGCCTTCGAAGGCGAACTCGTCACCGGCGTAGATGGACGGCACACCGCCGACGGTCATCAAGATCACCAGAGCGTGGGCCAGATCGCGCCGTTCGGTCAGCCGGGTGGCGATGCGGGTCACGTCGTGGTTGCCGAGGAAGGTCTGCGGGGCGAAGGTCGCCAGCATCCCGTTGTGGCGGTCCAGCGCATGGGCGAGCTCGAAGAAGTTCCGGTCGTTCAGTGAGCTCCAGATGGCCTTCCACAACTCGTACTGGGTGACGGAGTCGAATCCGGTCCGTTCCACAAGGCCCGCGTAGTCGCCGTGGATGACCTCGCCGACGAGCCAGGCATCGGGGAAGCGCGCGCGGACGCGGTCTGTGACCGTCCGCCAGAAGTCCGCCGGGACGGCGTAGGCGGCGTCGAGGCGCCATCCGTCCACGCCGCGCTCCAGCCAGTGGGTCATGACGTCGGTGACGTAGTCGGCGACCTCGGGTTCGGCGTGGTTCAGGGTCACGAGCCGATCGTGGCCCTCGAACGTGCGCAGGTCGTCGTGAAACCACTTCCTGTACGCCGAGCCCTCACCCTTGGCGGCCACATCGGCGAACGGAGGGAACCCGCGCCCGACGTGGTTGAAGACACCGTCGAGCAGCACACGGACGCCCTTACCGGACGCCTCGTCGATCAACCGCCGCAGGTCGCCCTCGCCGCCGAGCCGGGGATCGACCCGGTAGTGGTCGACGGTGTCGTAACCGTGCGTCTCGGACGCGAACACCGGCCCGAGCGCGAGGCCGTTGCAGCCGAGGCCGACGAGATGGTCGAGCCATCCGGCGATCCGGCCGAGCCGCGGCTCCGGGGCAGCTGCCCCGGGTTCGGCGGGCCAGGGTTCGGCGCCGACGAAGCCGAGGGGATAGACGTGCCACCAGATGGCGTGATCGGGCCAGCGCATGCGCGTCTCCCTACCCGCAATCGCCTGTGAAAGTCCGGCGGGCGGACCTCGCCCTCGCGCGGGCTAAGCGCGAACGAGAACCTCCGGGTGCAGTTCGTCCGGACGCTTGACGCCGGAAAGCGCCATCGTGAGCTCCAGTTCGGCCTGGAGGCAGCGCAGGACGTGTTGGACGCCCGCCTGGCCGCCCAGGGCCAGCCCGTAGGCGTACGGCCGCGCGACCAGGACGGCTTCGGCGCCCAGGGCGAGCGCCTTGACGATGTCGGCCCCGGTCCGGATCCCGCTGTCGAACAGGACCGTCGCCTGGTCGCGGACGGCCTCGACCACGCCGGGGAGCGCGTCCAGCGACGCGACCGCGCCGTCCACCTGGCGCCCGCCGTGGTTGGAGACGACGACGGCGTCCATCCCCTCGTCCACGGCCTGGCGGGCGTCGTCGGGATGCTGGATGCCCTTGAGCGCGATGGGCCCGTCCCAGTGCTCGCGCAGGAAGATCAGGTCGTCCCAGGTCAGGCTCGGGTTGCCGAAGTTGGCCACCCAGTGCAGGAGCGCCATGTCGCGGTTGGCCTCCGTCACCGGCCCGCCGACGGCCTTCTGGAAGACCGGGTCGCTGAAGTAGTTCGCTACGCCGATCCCCCGTAGGAACGGCAGGTAGGCCTGGTCCAGATCGCGCGGGCGCCACGCCAGCGTGAACGTGTCGAGCGTGACGACCAGGGCGGTGTACCCGGCCGACTTCGCCCGCTCCAGGAAGCTGACGGCGAGTTCCCGGTCCTTCGGCCAGTACAGCTGGTACCAGCGCGGCCCGTCCCCGTTCGCCTCCGCGACCTCCTCGATGCCGAACGAGGACGCGGTGCTCAGCACCATCGTCAGCCCCTCGGCCGCGGCCGCCCGCGCGACCGCCAGCTCGCCGTCCGGATGGAGGATCGACTGCACGCCGATGGGGCCGAGCAGGACCGGCGACGGCATCGGGGTGCCCAGCACGGTCACCGACAGGTCGCGCTCGGCGACGTCCCGCAGCATGCGCGGGACGATCCGCCACCGGTCGAACGCGGCGCGGTTCGCCCGCGCGGTCGCCTCGCTGCCCGCCGACCCGGCCACGTAGCCGAACGCCCGCGCCGACAGCGACCGCTCGGCGAGGCCCTCCAGTCTCGTCAGGTCCGTGGGCAGCGCCGGCAGGACGTCGCCGAGCCCCTGCAGATAGATCGAGTTCTGGAAGTCGGCCAGCCCGCTCAACGAAACCTCCACCTGCTCGACGAACTTCCCCCGGAGAAACCGGCAGGGTTCCCACCCAATCTGCCAGGTCCGCGGAGGTGACGAAACGGGATCGATCCGCCGACTCGGCCGGATCACCCGGTGAGGCGGGCGAAAGATGTCCCCGGGACCGGCCACAATGTGGGGCATGGCACGACGCGGATCCCAAGCCCCTCCACCTCCGCCGGACTTCGAGGAGAACATCGTCGACGTCGACGTCTCCGACGAGATGCGCGGCAGCTTCCTCGAATACGCCTACTCGGTCATCTACCAGCGGGCCCTTCCCGACGCGCGCGACGGCATGAAGCCCGTCCAGCGGCGGATCCTGTACTCGATGAACGAGATGGGGCTGCGCCCCGACCGCGGGCACGTCAAGTGCGCCCGCGTCGTCGGCGAGGTCATGGGCAAGCTGCACCCGCACGGCGACAGCGCCATCTACGACGCGATGGTGCGGATGGCGCAGCCCTGGGCCATGCGGATGCCGCTCGTGGACGGGCACGGCAACTTCGGGTCGCTCGGCGGCGACGACATGCCCGCCGCCATGCGGTACACCGAGGCGCGGCTGTCCCGCGAGGCGATGCTGATGGTCTCCTCCATCGACGAGGACACCGTCGAGTTCCGGCCCAACTACGACGGGCAGGAGCAGGAGCCGGAGGTGCTGCCCGCCGCGTTCCCGAACCTGCTGGTCAACGGCGCGTCCGGCATCGCGGTCGGGATGGCCACGAACATGGCGCCGCACAACCTCGGCGAGGTCGTCGCCGCGGCCCGGCACCTGATCGACCATCCGGACGCCACGCTGGAAGAGCTGATGCGCTTCGTGCCCGGCCCCGACCTGCCCACCGGGGGCAAGATCGTCGGGCTGGACGGCATCCGCGACGCCTACGAGCGCGGCCGGGGGACGTTCCGCACCCGCGCCACGGTCTCCATCGAGAGCGTCACGCCCCGCCGCAAGGGCATCATCGTCAGCGAGCTGCCCTACGCCGTCGGTCCCGAGCGGGTGAAGGCCAAGATCAAGGAACTGGTCAACGCCAAGAAGATCCAGGGCATCGCCGACCTGAAGGACCTCACCGACCGCACCGTCGGCCTCCGCCTGGTCATCGAGATCAAGAACGGCTTCAACCCCGAGGCCGTCCTCGCCGACCTCTACCGGCTGACGCCGATGGAGGAGACGTTCGGCATCAACAACGTCGCCCTGGTCGACGGCCAGCCCCGCACGCTCGGGCTGCGCGACCTGCTCCAGGTCTACATCGACCACCGCATCGACGTCGTCCGCCGGCGCTCCCTGTTCCGGCGCAGGAAGCGCGAGGACCGCCTGCACCTGGTGGAGGGCCTGCTCGTCGCCCTGCTGAACATCGACGAGGTCATCCAGGTCATCCGGCAGAGCGACGACGCCGCCCAGGCCAAGCAGCGCCTCATGCAGATCTTCGAGCTGTCGGAGATCCAGGCGCAGTACATCCTCGACACCCCGCTGCGCCGCCTCACCCGCTTCGACCGGCTGGAGCTGGAGAAGGAGAAGGAGCAGCTCGCCAAGGAGATCGCCAAGCTGACCGCGATCCTCGACTCGGAGCGCAAGCTGCGCGGCGTCGTCTCCAAGGAGATGGGCGAGGTCGTCAAGGAGTTCGCCACCCCGCGCCGCACCATCCTGCTGGAGTCCTCGGGCCAGACCGCCGCGAACGCCGTGCCGCTGGAGGTCGCCGACGACCCGTGCACGGTGCTGCTGTCCGCCACCGGCCTCATGGCCCGCACGCACGACGCCTCGCCCCTGCCCGACAGCGGTCCCCGCGCCGCGCACGACGTGCTGGCCTCGGTCGTGCCCGCCACCGCCCGCGGGCAGGTCGGCGCGGTGACGTCCCTGGGCCGGATGATCCGCGTCGACGTCCTCGACCTGCCGACGCTGCCGCCGTCCGCGACGCCCCCGTCCCTGGCGGGCGGGGCGCCGGTCACCGAGTACGTCGATCTGGAGCCCGACGAGACGGTCGTGGGCATCGCCTCCGTCGGCGAGGAAGGCGGCGGCCTGGCGCTGGGCACCGCCCAGGGCGTGGTCAAACGGGTGGTCCCCGACTTCCCCGCCAACCGCGACGAGTTCGAGGTCATCGGCCTCAAGGACGGCGATCGCGTGGTCGGCGCCGTCCAGCTGACGTCCGAAGAGCAGCACCTGGTCTTCATCAGCACCGACGCCCAGCTCCTGCACTTCCCCGCGTCCGTCGTCCGTCCGCAGGGACGGGCCGCCGGCGGCATGGCGGGCATCAAGCTCGGCTCCGGCGCGAGCGTCCTGTGGTTCGGCGCCCTCGACCCGTCCCGCGAGGCCCGCGTCATCACGGTCTCCGGCTCGTCCTCGGCGCTGCCGGGCACCCAGACCGGCGGGATCAAACTCGCCGACTTCGCCGACTTCCCGTCCAAGGGCCGCGCCACCGGCGGCGTCCGCGCCCACCGCTTCCTCAAGGGCGAGGACGTGCTGCTCCAGGCCTGGGCGGCCCTGACGCCCCTGCGGGCGGCGGGCGCCGGCGGCAGGCCCGCGACGCTCAACGTCACCCTGGGCCGCAGGGACGGCTCCGGCGAGCCGCTGGACACGCCGCTGACCGCCGTCAGCGGTCCGATCGGCCCGGCCCCCGAAGAAGCGCCCCCCGAAGAGGAATGACGCGAAAGGCCCCGGGCGATCGCCCGGGGCCTCCGCCCCTCACTCACCGTCCGGCGGCTCGGAGGCGGCCGGGACCGGCGGAAGGGGTCGACGTCAGTCGGCGCAGATCGCGTAGACGCTGATGCCGACGTCGTTGTAGCCGATCTGGCGGCCGAGCGCGATCCAGCCGCGACCGTCGTCGGTGGGGAACGAGCCCACCAGGATGGCGCCGTTGCCGCGCGCCTCCCCGCCGCCGCCGAGGACGTGCTTGGTGCCCGGGCAGACGACGACCCGCCGCTGGAAGTTGGGGACGTTGGCGTTCGGCAGGGCGACGATCTGATAGCCCGGCGGAACGGCGGCGGCCCGGGCCGCGGCGGGCTTGGCGGGGGTCTGGGCGGGGGTCTGGGCGCTGGCGACTCCGGCGGTGACCAGGCCGGTCACCGCGGCGGTCGCGGCCAGGGCCAGAGCCGTGGTCTTGATCGACGACATATGTTCTCCTTCGACGGTGGCTCCCCACCGCCGGTGCCCACGCGCACCCCGGGACGCGGGGTGTGTCTGAGGCGTGAGCGGCGGCAGGTGAGCCGGGGGGACCGAACACAAGGAGTGTTCATCACGTCACGCTCGGCTGCCAGACGCCTCGGCGACTCACTTGATTACGGAGCGTGCACATACCGGGATTGAGAGCGGACCCTACCCACTCTTTCCGGCTCTCACCTGCAGTGAGCGATGAGTTACAGAAAGCGAGCGGCCGGATGCGGCCACTCACAGTTCACGCCTTCGAGGTCACCAGGCCGCCGGACACGGCGACAGAAGGCACGGCACCGGACACGGTTCCCGCACCTTCGTCGGCGGACGCGCCGATGGCGACAAGGTCGCTCCACCCCCGGCAGAGACGCGGCGACGCCTTCCCCAGGCCGTCAGGTCTCGATGTCGTCGGGGCCCCAGTGGGCCTCCATCCGGACGATCTTGCCTTCGGCGTTGAAGGTCATGACGTCGATGGCGTGGACGCGCAGGCCCGGGACGTCGACGGTGAAGGCCATGGCGGCGCGGTCGCCGTGGGAGCCGCGGATGGGGGCGTCCAGGGTGAGCTTGGCGCCGCCGGCGATGGCGTTGGCATAGAACTCCTCGATGGCGGCCCGGCCGCTGATCGGGGGGTGGCCGACCGGGTCCTCGATGACGGCGTCGTCGGCGTAGAGGCCGGAAACGGTCACCGCGTCGGCTGCGTTGAAGGCGTCGACGTAGGTCTGGAGCGCTTGCTTCATGTGGTCCTGGGAGGGCATGCCCGAAGCCTAGCAAGCGATCGCTTGGTAACCGGTGGGCCATGATGGGGGCATGGCCATCGCATCGTTCATGGTTCCGCTCGGCTCCCCCGTCCCCGCGTTCCGGCTCCCCTCCGTCGAGGGCGGGTTCGTCTCGGACGGCGACTTCCCGGACGCGGCGGCCCTCCTCGTGGTGTTCCTGTCCAACCACTGCCCCTACGTGCGGCGGATCGAGGACGGGATCGGCGCTCTCACCGCCGAGTACGCGACCAGGGGGCTGGCCACGGTCGCCGTGTGCAGCAACGACGTCTCCAACTATCCCGACGACGGCGCCGACCACCTCCGGGAGCAGGCGAAGAGGGCCGGGTTCGGCTTCCCGTACCTGGTGGACGAGTCGCAGGAGACGGCCAAGGCGTTCAAGGCCGCCTGCACGCCCGACTTCTTCCTCTACGGACGAGAGCGCACGCTCGCCTACCGGGGCGAGTTCGACGGGGCGAGGCCGAGCAACGACGTCGTGGCGGACGGGGCCGCGCTCAGAGCCGCGCTCGACCTGGTCCTGGCCGGAGAGGACGTCCCCGAGCCCCACACGCCCAGCCTGGGGTGCGGCATCAAGTGGAGGCCCGGCAACGAGCCGGCCTGATCACACAGGGGCGGTCTGGCCCTCGCGGGGATGCGGCACCGTCGTCCGCAGGCCGCGCTCGGCGCAGTCCGCCAGGATCTCCAGGAGGTCGGCCGGGCCGCCGGAGGCGTCGTCGTAGTGCCAGAACCGGATGACCTTCTCCCCCTCCGCGCCCGGGTTGAAGCGGCCCAGGGTGAAGCAGCCGGCGATGGCCATGCGCACGATGACGCGTTCGCTGTCGTCCAGCTCGTTCACGTAGGCGGCCGCGTCGATGAGGCCGATCGCGGCGCGGGCGTTCCGGCCGTCGTCGCAGGGGTCGGGGCGGTTGATCCGCCATTGCGCGTAGGGGCGCAGGTAGTCCGCGATCATGCAGGTTCTCAGCACGGTCCCATGCTGGGGCCGCGCGGGCGCGCGCGACGGGGGCTTGACCCGGCCCTTGCCGGACCCTGACCGAAGATCATCCGCCGAGTCCGTGCCGGAAGGCGTAGGTGACGGCCTGGGCCCGGTCGCGGAGGTTCGCCTTGGCGAACAGGTTGTTGATGTGCGTCTTGACGGTCGCCTCGGAGATGAACAGGTCGCCCGCGATCTCGGCGTTGGAGCGCCCCCGGGCGATGAGGGCCAGCACCTCCGCCTCGCGCCTGGTCAGGCCGTCCGGCAGCCCGGAGCCCGAAGCCCGGCGGGGGGCCTCGCCGGCCGCCACGGCCTCGACCAGCCGGCGCTGGACGGCCGGGTCCAGCCGCGACGCGCCCCCGCGGACGGCGGCGACGGCGCGGGCGATCTCGTCGGCGTCGGCGTCCTTGGTGAGGTAGCCGCGGGCCCCGGCGCGCAGCGCGGCGAAGATCGACTCGTCGTCGGCGTAGGTGGTGAGGACGACGATCCCGACGTCCGGGTGCGCCTCCCTGATCCGGCGCGTCGCCTCCACCCCGTCCATCCGCGGCATGCGCAGGTCCATCAGGACGACGTCGGGACGCAGCTCGGCGACCATCGCCACGGCCCGCTCGCCGTCGCCGCACGCCCCCGCGACCTCGATGCCCGGCAGCAGTTCCAGCAGGAGGACCAGGCCCTCCCGCACCACGGTCTGGTCGTCGACGACCAGGATCCTCGCCGTGTCGCTCACCGCTCGCCCTCCCGTCAGGCCGGCACGCTGAGGGACACGCGGAATCCCTTGCCGTCCGGTCCGGTCACCAGCGTCCCATCGATCAGCTCCGCGCGCTCCCGCATGCCCACGAGGCCGTAGCCGCCGCCGTCCGGCTTCTCGACGGGCTCGGTGCCGCCCGTATCGGTCACTTCGAGCTCCACCCTGCCGGCGAGGTACCGCAAGGCGACGTGGGCGCGCGCGCCGGGAGCGTGCTTGCGGACGTTGGTGAGCGCCTCCTGCGCCGTCCGGACGACCGCGAGCCCGGCCTGCGGCGGCAGCTCGCGCGGCGCGCCGGTCACGTGCACGTCGCAGGGGCGCCCGGTGCTGGCGTGGAACTCCTCCGCGAGCTCCTGGATGACCTCTTTGGGCTGCGGGATCTCCCCGCGCAGCGTGGCCAGGGCCCGCCTCGTCTCCTCCAGGCCGGACCGGGCGAGGTTCCGCGCGCGCTCCACCCGGTCCAGGGCCTGGGCGCGGTCGCCGTCCCGCGCCAGCAGCAGCCGCGCCCCCTCCAGGTGGACGATCTGCGCCGACAGCGAGTGGGCCAGGATGTCGTGGATCTCCCGCGCGAGGTGCGACCGCTCCGCGAGAACCGCGTTGGCCGCCTCCGCGCGGCGGGTCGCCTCCTGCGCGGCCTTGCCCCGGCGGCTCGCGAGCGCGCCCAGCGTGATGCCCGCGACCGCCGCCATCTGACCGACGTCGGCGCCGCCGGAGCCGAACGCCTCCCCCAGACCGCCGATCGCGGCGACCGTCAGCGCGCTCACCGCGATGCCCCCCGGCATCGGCAGCCACATCAGCAGCATCCAGAGCCCGGCCATGGAGAAGAAGAACCCGGTGCCGGAGTCGGGGGCGAGCGCGTACAACGCCAGCGCCGAACCGATGGCCGCCAGGAGAAGGGCCACGCCCGCACGCCGGTGCCGCGTCTCGCTCTTGCGCCCGACCCAGATGCCGCTCCCCAGCAAGGCGAACATGACCACGTTGAGCACGACGAGTGCCAGGCCGGCGCCGTGCAGCGCCGGAGCGGGATCGGCCCTGAGCATCCCGCGTACGTAGGCGGTGAGGACCCAGGTCACCAGGGCCCCGGCGATCACGACACGGGAAATCCTCATGGCGCCACGCCGACCGGCACGGCGACGAGGGGCACGGCGTGCGCGCGGCGCGCGTCGGCGAGACCCGCCCGCCACCGCCGGTACGGGACCGAGGGGGCGGCGACGGCGGCGGGGAGGACGTCGTCCAGCGTGTTCATGCCCCGAGGGTAGGACGGGACGGCCCTCGCGCGGATCGCCGCACGGCTGGACTTCCCGCACTCCACCCCAGGGTGGAGAGACCCGGTCAGGTGTCGATGCGCTCCACGTCCAGCTCGGTGGCCCCGGCGGTGATGAACGCGCGGCGCGGGGCGACCTCGCTGCCCATGAGCAGGTCGAACACCTTGCCCGCCTCCTCGGCGTCCTCGATGCGCACGCGGCGCAGCACCCGGTGCCGGGGGTCGAGCGTCGTCTCGGCCAGCTGGTCGGCGTCCATCTCACCGAGGCCCTTGTAGCGCTGGATCGGCTCCTTCCAGCGCTGGCCCTTGCGCTCCAGCTCGACGAGCCGCTGCCGCAGCTCGGCGTCGGAGTAGGTGTAGATGTACTTGTCCTGCCCCTTGCGCGGCTTGACCAGCTCGATGCGGTGCAGCGGCGGGACGGCGGAGTAGATCCGCCCGGCCTCCAGCATCGGCCGCATGTAGCGGTGGAAGAGCGTGAGCAGCAGCGTGCGGATGTGCGCGCCGTCGACGTCGGCGTCGGCGAGGATCACCACGCGCCCGTAGCGGGCGGCCTCGACGTCGAACGTCCGCCCCGACCCGGCGCCGAGCACCTGGATGATCGCGGCGCACTCGGCGTTCTTCAGCATGTCGGCGACGGACGCCTTCTGCACGTTCAGGATCTTGCCGCGGATGGGCAGCAGTGCCTGGAACTCGGAGTTGCGGGCCAGCTTGGCGGTGCCGAGGGCCGAGTCGCCCTCGACGATGAACAGCTCGCTGCGGTCGTCGGCGGAGCGGCAGTCGACGAGCTTGGCCGGGAGGGCGGAGTTCTCCAGGGCGTTCTTGCGGCGCTGGTTGTCGCGCTGGGTGCGGGCGGCGATGCGCGTCTTGGCGGCGCCGACCACCTTCTCCAGGACGGCGCGCAGCGGCTGCTTCTGCCCGCGCGACGGGTTCTCGAAGATCGCGCGCAGCTCGCGCTGCACGACCTGGGAGACGATGCGCGTCGCCGCGGAGGTGCCGAGGATCTCCTTGGTCTGGCCCTCGAACTGCGGCTCGGGGAGGCGGACCGTCACCACGGCGGTGAGGCCCTCCAGGACGTCCTCCTTGATGACGTCCTCGTCGCCGTTCTTGAGCAGCTTCACCGCGCGGAGCTGCTCGTTGAGGACCTTGAGCACGGCGCGGTCGAAGCCGCGCACGTGCGTGCCGCCCTTCGGGGTGGCGATCACGTTGACGAACGACTTGGTGATCGTGTCGTAGCCGTTGCCCCAGCGCAGCGCGACGTCGACCTCGAGATCGCGCTCGACGTCGGTGGGCGTCAGGTGGCCCTGCTCGTCGAGGACGGGGACGGTCTCGGTGAAGTGGCCGCGCCCCTGGAGCCGCAGCACGTCGACGATCGGGGCGTCCTTGGCGAGATAGGAGCAGTACTCGCTGATGCCGCCGTCGAACCGGAACGTCTCGTCGACGACCTCCTCGCCGCGCTCGTCGCGGACGTCGATGGTCAGGCCCGGGATGAGGAACGCGGTCTGCCGCATCCGGTCGAGGACGAGGGACTGCTCGACCGTGGCGTCCTTCAGGAAGATCTGCATGTCGGGCCAGAACCGGGTGCGGTTGCCGGTGGTCTTCTTGGCGACCTTGCGGATCTGCCGCAGGCCCGACTTCTTCTTGAACCGGGCGTTCGGGCGGCCGTCCTCGGCGAACTCGCCGGGCAGGCCGCGCCGGAAACTGATGGCGTGGGTGTGGCCGTCGCGGTCGACCTCCACGTCCAGCCGCGCGGACAGGGCGTTGACGACGGAGGCGCCGACGCCGTGCAGGCCGCCGGAGGCGGTGTAGGACACGCCGCCGAACTTCCCTCCCGCGTGCAGCCGCGTCATGACCAGCTCGACGCCGGGCAGGCCCGTCTTGGGCTCCAGGTCGACCGGGATGCCGCGACCGTTGTCGCCCACCTCGAAGGAGCCGTCGGCGTGCATCGTCACGCTGATGTGCGTGCAGTAGCCCGCGAGGGCCTCGTCGACGGAGTTGTCGACGATCTCCCACAGGCAGTGCGCGAGGCCACGGCTGTCGGTGGACCCGATGTACATGCCGGGTCGCTTGCGCACGGCCTCCAGCCCCTCCAGCACCGAGAGGTGCCGGGCGGAGTAGCCGTGCGGGTCTTCGGTTGTCGCTTCGGCGGTCGCGGCGGTCAACGTGCGTGTGCTCCTCGGGGGTAGGACGGTCGGCAGCAGGGTACCCCCGGCCGCCGACAATCCACCGAAAGGCTCGCCGCCGCCGACGTTCCGCACGCCGGCGCGGGAGGGCCCGTACGGTTCGCCAGGCTACCCGCACTCCGACTTCTGGACCCGGACCTCCACCCGAGGGTGGGTGCGCGAAAGCCCGATTAATCCCTACTGTCCTCGCATGGCGCAAACGATCGAGGTCTCGGGCCTCCGCAAGCGATACGGGGACGTCCGAGCCGTGGACGGGGTGACGTTCTCCGTCGAGGAGGGCGAGTTCTTCGGCATCCTCGGGCCGAACGGCGCGGGCAAGACCACCACCCTGGAAATCATCGAGGGCCTGCGGGAGCCGGACGAGGGCGACCTCACCGTGCTCAGCATGTCCCCCTGGCCGCGCAACTCCAAGCTGCTCCCCCGGATCGGCGTCCAGTTGCAGGCGTCCTCCTTCTTCGAGCGGCTGACCACGCGCGAGCAGCTGCGGACGTTCGGCTCCCTCTACGGCGTCCCCGCGAAGAAGGCCGACTCGATGCTCGAACTTGTCGGCCTGGACGACAAGGCCGACACCCGCGTCGAGAAGCTGTCGGGCGGCCAGGCGCAGCGCCTGTCCATCGCGTGCGCGCTCGTGCACGACCCCGAGCTCGTGTTCCTGGACGAGCCCACCGCCGCGCTGGACCCGCAGGCGCGCCGCAACCTGTGGGACGTGCTCCGGTCGATCAACACCGAGGGCCGCACCATCGTCCTGACCACGCACTACATGGACGAGGCGGAGAGCCTGTGCGACCGCGTCGCCATCATGGACGCGGGCAGGGTCCTGCGGCTCGGCCCGCCCGCGGTCCTGGTGCGCGGGCTGGACGCCCCGGCCAGGATCAGCGTGGCCAGCGGCGTCCTGGACGTGGCCGACGCGCGGCTCCTGCCGGGCGCGGACGAGGCCGAGGACGACGGCGTCTCGCTCACCATCTCCACCCGCGACCCCTCCGCGGTGGTCGCCGCCATGGCCGCGAAGAACGCGCTGGACGGCGTCCAGATCCGCGGCGCCACCCTTGAGGACGTCTTTCTGGAGCTCACCGGACGGGAGTACAGGGCGTGAGCACGTTCGAGAGTTTCAAGAGCCTGTCCAGAGCGATGTTCCTGGGCTTCCGGCGCGACCGCACGGCGCTGTTCTTCACGGTGCTGTTCCCCCTGATGTTCCTGGTCGTCTTCGGCGGGATCTTCGGCCACCAGTCCACGTCCAAGGTGAAGATCCTGGAGGTGGGCAAGGCGCCGGTCCTCGACCAGGCGGTGGCGCAGGCAGGGGGCGAGCTCGGCAAGGTCATGAAGGTCGAGAAGGCCGCCGACCGCGCCGCCGCCCTGCGCACGGTGGAGAAGGGCGACGCGGACGCCGTCGTGGAGCAGCGCGGGGGCGAGCTGGTCGTCCACTACTCGGCGGCCGACCAGGTCAAGTCCGGGACCGTGCGGGGGCTGATGAACTCGGTCGTCCAGTCGGCGAACCTCTCGGCCTCCGGCAAGCCGCCTGCCTACCGGCTGACCGACCAGCGGGTGGAGGACGACTCGCTCAAGGCCATCCAGTTCTTCACGCCGAGCCTGCTGGGCTGGGCGCTGGCGTCGGCGGGCGTCTTCGGGGCGTCCCAGACGCTCGTCACGTGGCGGACCAAGGGCATCCTGCGCCGCCTCCAGCTTTCCCCGGCCCCCATCCCCACCGTGTTCGCCGCGCGCGTGGCGGTCAGCCTCGCCGTGGCGCTCGTCCAGTTCGCGCTCTTCGTGCTCGTGGCGCAGCTCCCGATGTTCGGCCTGAAGCTCAGTGGCGCCTGGTGGATGGCGATCCCGATGGTCATCGCGGGCGTGCTGGCCTTCCTGTCGATCGGGATGCTGATCGGCGCGTGGGCCAAGACGCAGGAGACCGCGCAGGCCGTGACCCAGCTGATCGTGCTGCCGATGGCGTTCCTCGGCGGCTCGTTCTTCCCGCTGGACGCCTCGCCGACCTGGATGAGGACGCTGTCGTACATCTTCCCCCTGCGCTATCTCAACGAGGGCATGCTCAATGTGATGGGCAGAGGACTCGGGCCGACCTCGGCGTTGCCCCAGATCGCCGTTCTGCTGGGGGTCGCGGTCGTCGGAGCCTTGATCGCCGTGCGCCTGTTCCGGTGGGACGCGGCCTAATGTGACCTCGGTCACTTATTGGGCCATTCTGCTGTGGGCGTACGAAGAACCAGGTTGGGAACGCCCACGTCGGGTTAGATGTTGTCCTAAGTACCGACCCCGAGCATGAGGAAGGTGCCGTGACTGGAGCCCTTGCCCCAACCAAGCCGCTGACCGTCGCCGACCGATGCGACCGCTGCGGCGCTCAGGCCTACGTCCGTGCGGTCCTTGTAGGCGGCGGCGACCTTCTGTTCTGCGCCCACCACGGTCGCAAGTACGCAGAGGCGCTCCGCTCCAACGGGGCCGACATACAGGACGAGACCGACCGGCTTACCGAAACCCCGACTGTCGCTCCGGACGAGGAGCGGTAGACCTCCAAATAGAGCGAGCCAAGGACGGCGGCCACCGGAGACGGCGGTCGCCGTTCCCTTTTCCTCCATTGCCCCTCCCCGCAGCGCGATGCGGCGATAACTGCGGAGAGTATATGAGTGACTGCATATCGTAACCATATTGGGACAGTGCCCTGATGCGCTCGCCCCCCCGGTTCTCACCTCGCGGTGACATTCCTTACGCGGTAGTGATATGCGGCCGCCGGCACGAACCCCTCCGATTCGTACAGCGCCCTGGCGGCGGCGTTCCGCTCGACGACGACCAGGTACGCCCGCTCGCATCCCCGCTCGCTCCCCCAGCCGAGAAGAGCCCGCAGGACGCGCCGCCCCAGGCCCCGCCGTCGCGCGTCCGGCGCGACGGCCATGGCGTAGACGCCGAGCCACTTCCCCTGGATGACGCCGCGCCCCACGGCGAGGCCGTCCACCCCGGCGTAGCCCGCGCCCACCCCCGTGAGGATCTTCTCCGCCATCGGCAGCTGATGGTCGTGGCGACCGTCCACCGACCACCACAGATCGAGCCACTCCCGCGACGGGGCGTCCATGACGTCCACGCCGCCGCGCTCGCGGGGACCGCTCAGGTCCGTCGTCATCGCGATCGTCGGTTCGACCAGCTCGTAGCCTCGCCGCTCAAGGACTCCGTCGAGCCCCTCGGGCCGCGCCTGGGCGTCCATCAGGAACACGGTCGGCAGCCCGAGCTCGGTGTAGAAGCGCTCGGCCCGCCCGATGGCCAGGTCCACGTCCCCTGGGTCGTGCACGGGCAGGACGGAGTTGGCCCGCTTGGTCACACCGTCGGCGTGGCGCAGCAGCCAGCCGCCCATATCCTGGGCGAACGGCGCGGGCCACGCCTCGGCGACCAGTTCGCCCAAACGCCTGTCCAATGACCGCGCCATCCGTCACCGCTTTCGGGGGGATCGTGCACATCCTGCTGCCGCCGTCGGAGAAGAAGGCTACCGAGGGGGACGGTCCGCCCCTCGACCTGGCCTCACTGAGCTTCCCCGGCCTGACGCCGACGAGGCGGCGCGTTCTGGCGGCCCTGGCGAAGGCGTCCCGGGGCGCCGACGCGGCGGAGGTTCTCGGGCTTCCCCCCGGACAGGCCGACGAGGCCCTCGCTCGCAACAAGGCTCTCCGCAAGGCCCCGACACTGCCCGTGGCGCAGCTCTACACCGGCGTCCTCTACGACAACCTCGACCTGGCCGATCTGGACGCCGAGGCCGCCGCCCGGCAGATCATCGTGTTCTCGGGGCTGTGGGGCGCGCTGAGGCTCACCGACCGCGTCCCGCCCTACCGGCTGTCCATGGGCGTGTCACTGCCGCCTGGAAGCGGCCTGGGGGCGTCGTGGCGCCCGGCGATGCGCAGGACCCTCCGCCTGGACGACGACCTGGTCGTGGACATGCGGTCCGGACCGTACGCGTCGGTGTGGAAGGCGCCCGGCCCGGCGGTCTCCGTCCGGGTGTTCCGGGAGCGCCTCGTCGGCGGCGTCCCCAAGCGCACCGTCGTCAGCCACATGGCCAAGGCCACCCGCGGACGCGTCGCCCACGACCTGATCAAGTCGGGCGCCGCGCCGCGCACCCCGGAGGAGCTGCTGAAGGCCGTCGCCGGCCTCGGCCACACCGCCGAACTGAACGGCGCGAACCTCGACGTCGTCCTCCACGACTGACGCCCCGCGGCCACACCTGGCCACCCCAACGCCCCAAGCACCCCAGCGCGGGGCGGCAGAGCGCAGGGCAGGGCGCGGGGCGGCAGGGCCCCGGCGCGATCGCCGGGGCCCTGCCGTCGGTCGGTCCGCGGTGCGGCCGGTCAGTCCAGGTAGTCGCGCAGGACCTGCGAGCGGGACGGGTGCCGCAGCTTCGACATGGTCTTGGACTCGATCTGCCGGATGCGCTCCCGGGTCACCCCGTACACCTTGCCGATCTCGTCCAGCGTCTTCGGCTGCCCGTCGGTGAGGCCGAACCTCATCGACACCACGCCCGCCTCGCGCTCGCTGAGCGTGTCGAGAACGGAGTGGAGCTGCTCCTGCAGCAGCGTGAAGCTGACCGCGTCGGCCGGGACGATGGCCTCGGAGTCCTCGATGAGGTCGCCGAACTCACTGTCGCCGTCCTCACCGAGCGGCGTGTGCAGCGAGATGGGCTCGCGGCCGTACTTCTGGACCTCGACGACCTTCTCCGGGGTCATGTCGAGCTCCTTGGCCAGCTCCTCCGGGGTGGGCTCGCGGCCCAGGTCCTGGAGCATCTGCCGCTGCACGCGCGCCAGCTTGTTGATGACCTCGACCATGTGCACCGGGATGCGGATGGTGCGGGCCTGGTCGGCCATGGCGCGGGTGATGGCCTGCCGGATCCACCAGGTGGCGTACGTGGAGAACTTGTAGCCCTTGGTGTAGTCGAACTTCTCGACCGCGCGGATCAGGCCGAGGTTGCCCTCCTGGATCAGGTCGAGGAACAGCATGCCGCGGCCGGTGTAGCGCTTGGCCAGCGAGACCACCAGGCGGAGGTTGGCCTCCAGCAGGTGGTTCTTGGCGCGGCGGCCGTCCTCGGCGATCCACTCGAAGTCCTCGAGGTCCTCTTCGGACATCGAGGGGCCGGTGACGGCGAGGCGCTCCTCGGCGAACAGGCCGGCCTCGATCCGCTTGGCGAGCTCGACCTCCTGCTCGGCGTTCAGCAGCGGCACCTTGCCGATCTGCTTGAGGTAGTCCTTGACCGGGTCGGCGGTGGCGCCGGCGGCCGCGATCTGCTGGGCGGGCGCGTCCTCGTCGTCGTCGCCGAGGGTGAACCCCTCCTCCTCGGAGGTCGGGGTGTCGCCCTTGGCGCCCGGAGCGGCCTTCGCGACGGGCGCGGCGGCGGGCTCCTCCTCGGCCTCGGCCTCGGGCTCCTCGGCCTCGGCCGTGTCGTCCACGAGCTCGGCCTCGAGGTCGGTCAGGTCCTCGTCGAGGTCGACGTCGACCTCGTCGTCGACCTCGGGGTCCTCACCCTTGTCGGCCCTGTCGGACGGGGCGGCCTTGACCGGCTGCGCGCCCTTCTTCGCCGGTCCGGCCTTCTTCGCCTTGGCGCCCTTGGCCGGCGCGGCCTTCTTCGGCGGCGCGGGCTTGGGAGCCGCCGGGCGCGGCGCGGCGGCGGCCTCCTCCGGCGCGTCGTCGCCGACGACGGCGGTCACCGTGTCGGGCTGCTCCTTGGCGGCGGCGGCGGTCTTGGGCCTGCGTGCCGGCGGCGTCGCGCGCTTGCGCGGACGCTTGGGCGCCGCGGAGTCGGCAGCGCTCACCATGACGGTCACACCCTCCTTGCTGAGGCTCCGCAGAATGCTGGAGGCCTTCGACACGGGGATGTCGGCCTCCTCGAACGTACGTCGTACGTCGTCGGCTTCGAGGTAACCCTGGGACCGTCCACGCTCGATCAGTTGCGCGATGACGTGATCGTGCAGATCTGACGCTTTCGAGGTCGAGCTAGCAGGCGACACAAATACCTCTCGAACGAACGTGTGGCTTGGTTGACCCAAGTGCCCTGACGGGCTCGGCCTCACACTGGGTGGGACCACACACGGAGCGGACCTCCCGGTGCGGGACCGCAGCGTACCCGCTCTCTCTGGGTCAAGCATTCTGGCACTGCTGCGCATTCCGCCTTGGAGTCCTACCCGGTAACACTCCACCTTAGAGGGCGCGGGGCGGTCCTTCGAACGTCGCGGACCGTCTCGGCGCCGTCTTCGGCGGGGTTCACTCGGACTTGGGCGGGACGTGCAGCGCAAGCACGGTCACATCGTCTACCTGCTCATATCCGGCAAGCATCCGATCGACCAGGAAGTCGACGAGTCTCTCGGGATCTCCTACCACTTCAGGTGGGGCGTCCGCCGCGACGGCGACGAGCTCCTCAAGCCCGGCGTCCACCCCACGCCTACGGTTCTCCACAAGTCCATCGGAATAGAAGACCACAGTGTTGCCGGTCCTGATGGAAAAACTTGTCTGCTGCCGCTGGCTCGGCCAGCCGAGGGGAGTTCCGGGTTCGCGCTTGCTCACGCGCGCGGGCGTGTCGGGCGAGATCAGCAGGGCCGGAGGGTGGCCCGCGTTGCTGAGCTCTCCCTGCCCGGTCTCAGGATCGATGACCGCGTAGACGACGGTGGTGAACTGCTCCTCGTCCTCCGTGGCGCTGAACAGCCGGTCGAGGCCGGCCAGGACCGCGGCGGGGCGCGGGTCGTTCAGCGCGAGGGCGCGCAGGGCGTTGCGCACGCGGCCCATTCCGGCCGCGGCGAGGACGCCCTTGCCCATCACGTCGCCGACGGCCACGGCGAGCCGGTTGTCGGCGAGGCGGAAGACGTCGTACCAGTCGCCGCCCACCTGCACGTGGCGCGTCGCGGGGTTGTAGCGGGCGGCGAGCGCCATGCCCGGCAGCTGCGGCAGGTCGCTGGGCAGCAGGCTCCGCTGGAGCTCCTCGGCGGTCTTGTGCTCGCGCTCGAACAGCAGGGCCCGCTCCACGGCCAGCGCGCACTGGCCCGCGAGCGCCTCCAGGAAGACCCGCTCCTCCTCGGTGATCTCCCTGGGCCGGGTGAAGGAGAAGCGGAGCGCGCCGATCGGGGCGCCGGCCGCGAGCAGCGGCAGGCCCACCCAGGCGCGCTCCTCCGTGTGCTGGGCGAACAGGTCGCGCTCGCCGTGGCCCAGTTGCAGGCGCAGGCTGTCGGGGTGCTCGGCCAGGAACGGCCGGCTCTCGCGCACCGCCACCGACATCACGGTCTGGTCGCTGACCTTGATCCCGTCGCGGGACGGCGACGGCGTCTCGCTCTCCGTCCCCGGCTGGGACGGGGCCACGATGCTGAGCCGCAGCTTGTCGTCGTCCAGCAGCGCCACCGCGGAGTAGTCGGCGCCGATGGCGGACCGCCCGACCTCGGTGATGACCTGGACCACCTGGGAGACGGTCAGGGCCTCGGCGAGCATGGACGTGGCCTGCTGGAGGCGCGCCGTGCGCAGCGCCGCCGCCGAGAGCTGCTCGGTCAGCCGGCCGCGCATCTCCTCGGCCTCGCGCTGCCCGGTGACGTCGGTGTTGGCGCCGACCCACTCGATCACCGCGTCGCCGCGCCAGATGGGCACGGCCCTGACGTCGAAGTGCCGGTAGGTGCCGCTCTTGGTGCGGATGCGGTAGTTGGTCTCGAAGACCCGGTTCTCTGCCACGCAGTCGCGCCAGTGCGCCTCGATGCGGGGCCGGTCCTCGGGATGCACGACCGACAGCCAGCCGCCGACCGCGTAGTCGTCCGGCGTCTGGCCGGTGATGGCGCGCCACTCGGGCGCGTCGTCGATCGCCCCGCCGGCCGGCGCGGCGACCCACACCACCTGGGCGCTGGCCTCCACGAGCGAGCGGTAGCGCTGCTCCTTGCGGCGGATGACCTCCTCGGCCCTGCGCCGCTCGGTCACGTCCAGAGCGGTCAGGACGACGCCCGGCCGCTCGTCGCCGCCGCCCTTGGCGGGCAGCCACGTGCACGCCAGGATGCGCTCCTCGACGGCGGTGGCCACGCCGGGCGCATCGCCGGTCGCATCGCCGGGCGCATCGGCATCCCGGACCGGGACGACGAGTTCGAGGTCGGTCACCGGGCGGTCGTCGGCGATCACCTTGCGGAGCGCCGTCTCGAACGCCGCCGCCAGCGCCTCGGGCAGCACCTCCGACGGCCGGCGCTGCTGGAGATCGCGGACGCGCACGTCCAGCAGCTCCGCGAGCGCGTCGTTGGCCCGGCGGCAACGCAGATCGCGATCGAAGAACGCCAGCCCTTCGGGCGCTTCCCGCAGCAAGGTCGCGTACAGCGCGGCGTCGGACGCATCCATGGGCTGCCCCTCCACCCCTGAGACGCGGGGATGCGGAACGGACGTCTCGGTGCTCAACGACAACACCTCCGCCCCAGAGGGTCCCGTACCGCGCGGCAATTATTCATCACTATGAGTGAATGGGAGCAGGTTAACGCTCCCGCCTCCATCACAACACCGGTCGGAGTCAGGTCTTCATCATCCCGATGGTTCGCCGCGTACGGAAGCCCTGATGAACATCCTTGCCCCTTCGGCCCCGGACGAACTCGTCGGTTTCGGACACCGTCGTGGAGGGCGCGCGCGGCGGCCCGGCATGGACGGCAAGTAGGAGATGTTACGGCGTACATGCGTCACGGGGTGTCAACTCGCCCCGTTCGGCGAGTTCCGTCCTGCTCGCGACCTCACCCGGCCGCCTTGGCGGCGGCCTTCATCTCCTGCTTGAAGGCCCGCACCCTGGCGAGGGAGTCGGGTCCGGTGATGTCGGCGACGGACCGGTGCGAGCCCTCCTCGCCGTAGTCGCCGGCGGCCTCGCGCCAGCCTTCCGGCCGCACTCCGTACTGCTTGCCAAGCAGGGCCAGGAAGATCTGCGCCTTCTGCTTGCCGAAGCCCGGGAGGCCGTTCAGCCGCTTGTAGAGCTCCTTGCCGCTGTCGACGCCCTTCCACACCTTCTCGGCGTCACCGTCGTAGTGGTCCACGAGGTACTGGCACAGCTGCTGGACGCGCTTGGCCATCGAGCCGGGATACCGGTGGACGGCCGGCTTCTCCGCCAGGAGCGCCGCGAACCGCTCCGGGTCGTAGGCGGCGATCTCGTAGGCGTCCAGATCGTCCGAACCGAGCCGCTGCGCGATGGTGTAGGGGCCGGAGAACGCCCATTCCATCGGGATCTGCTGGTCGAGCAGCATGCCCACAAGAGCGGCCAGCGGACTGCGTCCGAGCAGTTCGTCGGCCTCTGGACGCTGCGCGAGGTGAACCTTCGTGGCCATGGGGTCAGCTTAGGGCGGCGCCCGGAGCCGGTCGGAGGCGACGCCGGGATCTGTCAGAAGTCTTACGAGGTCCTCCGCCCCCTGGCGAGCCGCAGGCCGGGGTGCTCGAATGGAGCGGTGAGCGAGGACGAACGACTGGAAGGCAGCCCGGTGGGGCGGAGGGTCGTCCTGGGGATGCTCGGCCTCGGCGTGGCGGGGGCCGCCGTGGGCGCGTCCGTCCAGGACAAGGTGAGCCGGACCCTCGCGCCGGTCGGGCCGATCGGGGACGTCCTGCCTGCTGCCGGCGGGTTTCGCTACTACTCGGTCACGCCCGGTGTGAAGCGGCACAGCGCCGCTACGCACCGGGTGACCGTTTCCGGTCTTGTGGACAAGCCGCAATCATTTGGGATGGCCGATCTAGCGCATTTTCCGCAGACAGCGCTCGACAGGGACTTCCAGTGCGTCACGGGCTGGCGGGTGCCGGATGTGCGGTGGGTCGGCGTGGCGCTGCCCGACCTGCTGGACGCGGTCGGAGTGTCCGCCCGAGCCCGCGCCGTGCGGTTCACGTCGTTCGACGGCGTCTACACCGAGTCGCTGACGCTGGAGCAGGCGCGACGGCGGGACGTCCTGGTCGCGACCCAGATGGACGGCAAGCCCGTCACCCACGATCACGGCGGTCCCACGCGGCTGTACGTCGCGCCCATGTACGGCTACAAGTCGCTGAAATGGCTGGGCGGCATCGAACTGACCGACCGGGTGAAGCCCGGCTACTGGGAGGAACTCGGTTACGACGTGGACGCCTGGGTGGGACGGTCGAACGGACGCAGCGATGCACCGACCTGAGCCGCCGGGCCGGCTCGTGCGCTTCACCCGGGCCGAGCGTTCGATCCACCATGTCACCGCACTGCTGATGCTGGTCTGCCTGCTGACCGCCGCCGTGCTCTACCTGCCGCCGCTCTCGACGCTGGTGGGCCGCAGGGAGATGGTCAAGACCGTCCATGTCTGGTGCGGGTTCGCCCTGCCCGTGCCGATCGTGCTCGGTCTGCTGTCCCGGGCGTTCAGGACCGACCTTCGCAGGCTGAACAGGTTCGTGCCCGCGGACTGGGAGTGGCTAAGGCGCGGCGACCGCAGGGCCGTCCGGGACGGGCGCGGGGTCCTGCCAGTAGGCAAGTTCAACGCGGGCCAGAAGCTGAACGCGGCGTTCACGGCGGGCGCGATCCTCGTCATGCTCGGCACCGGCGAGATCATGACCTTCCCCGGCCCGTGGGAAGACCGGTGGCGCACGGGCTCCACCTTCGTCCACGACTGGCTCTTCCTCGCCGTCCTCGCGGTGACCGCCGGGCACCTGTGGGAGGCGCTGAGGGATCGCGAGGCGCTGACAGGGATGCTGACCGGGCGGGTGGACCCCGGCTGGGCCGCACGGCATCACGCGAGCTGGGCCGACGCCGCGCGCAGGTCCCCGGACGCGGCTGGACGGCCGACCGCCGCCGAAGCGAACCCGCAGGTGGACGGGGCCGGCGCGGAGACAGGCGAGGCACCGGCCGGTCCTCGGGGAACGCCCGGTGAACGGGGTCCAGAATTTGCGAAACGACCCCCCGGAACGTCTTGACTCTCTCCGCGTCGGGGCCTGGAATGTGACATCGAGGCAGGGTTCTCGCTGAAGCTCCCAGGCATGGGCCGTCCGAGGGAACTCCGTCTCACCGGCGGCGTCCCCGTCCGCCGGTACCCCGTGCGCGGAGGTGTGCGCTGATGCCTGCACTGGCCGATCACCGGAACGAGACACGTGATGCTCTCGCACAGCGGCTTTGCGACGAGTTCGCGTCCTTCCCCTCAGACGCGGTGCACCGGTGTGTGGCCGACGTCCAGGCCTGCATGGCCCATCTGGGTCTGGAGACCACTCCGGACAGAGTTGAGCGGATGGCCCGGGAGCAGCTCACCGGGATCCTGAAATCGCAGCCGCCCTCTAGGCACTCACCCACCGGCGACGTTTCCGGCTGAACAGACCGCTGAGCGGCCGGTCGAGGCGGCGTGGGTTCGGTGGCGGCCCATTCCGGCCTTCGCCGGTGTCCGGGACACCGTACGCGCCGGATCTGAGAGGCTAGGGGGGTGAGTCCCCGCAGCCGCAGCCGCTCCTCCGGGGACCCGGCCCGGGACGGCCCGAAACCCCCGGACGAGGTCTCGGCGATTTTCGACGGCATGCTCCAGCACGCCCGCGAACTGCTGGCGGTGCGCAGTCCCCTGGACGCGGAGCTCATCGTCAGCGAGATCCTCGGCTCCTGGTGGGGGCAGCGCGTCCCGGACGGCGACGTGGAGGAGGTCATCGGCGAGGCCCTGGTCGGCTACGCCGCGGCCGCCGCCACGCCGGCGGCGCTGGCGCTGCTCACCGGCATCGCCTACATGGGCACCCCGCGCCAGGCGGCCAAGGCCGAGCGCGCGGCGCTGCAACTGATGAGCGACGGCGTCGCCAGGCCCGGCTGGGCCGACCGCGTCGGCATGGTCGAGCCCGAGGCGTGCTTCGCGTCCAGGGACGTCTACGGCGACCAAGACTCCATCATCTGCACCTACACCTACGGGGGCTCCGAAAGGCACGCCCTTGTCATCCTGGTCGACCGCAACAGGGCCGGGGTCGTCCTCCCGCGCGTCGGCCCGTTCGCGCCGGCCGCGCCTGCGGGGCGCCCGCCGGCGAGCGGGATGGTCCGGGACGCCTGGGTCTCCTCCCGGGTGGACCGGCTTCTCGACCACTGCCGCCGCGAAGGCCGCGAGAACCCGCTGATGCGGTTCGAGGAGCTCGACCCGCGCGACACCAAGGCATTGCTGCAGAGCGCCCTGGATCTCACCGACGAGACAGACGATCCGCCGGTGAACGAGAACTTCGGCTCCTATCACGCGTTTGTCCGCGCGCGCGTGGACATCCTTCCGCCGGGCGGACGCCTGCCCCAGCCCCCGGTGTACGGCCGCGACCGGCGCGCCACGATCGCGACGCGGTTCCTCGCCTCGGACGAGGCGGGAGAGCTGTCGGACATCTCCGCGGCGATCCGGTGCGTGGACCGGATTATCGACTACGGCTGCGCGCACGACTTCGGACGGCCCCTGCGGGTCAGCCCGATCAAGTGCGAGATGTTCCTGCTCGACTGGCTGCCGCGCAAGGTCCTGCTCTCCCCGTCGGAGCAGGAGGCCGTCCCCCACGTCCTGGCCGCGTGGATCCGCTGGGCCGGACGGCGGACGGGGCTGCCGGAAGAGGGGATCAGGGCGACCCTGGACGCCCTCTGGGACGCCACCGCGAAGTTCTCCGCGGCCTACCGCGATCCGGCCGCCTTCGGCCTCGACCGGGGCCTGGTCGACCGGCTGCTGCCCGACGGCGACCTGGAGGCCCTCCCCCGCCGCGCGTTCGCCCTGCCGTTCCTGTCGGGCACGCACCGGCGGGCGGGGCGCGACGACATCCTCGACCTGTCGGAGCTCGACCCGGCCGACCCGGGCGACCGCCGCGCCCTGCTGGAGTTCGAGCACCCCGGCGGCGACGAGGAGCACCTCGACGCGCACATGCGGCTCGCGGCGATGCTGTGGGACGGCGAGCCGCCCCACCTGTGGGACACCGCGCAGTCGCTGCTGGACGTCGGCTACGAACGCCACGAGATCCTGCACAGGCTCATCGGCGTTCTGGACCGCTGCGGGGGCGACCCTGAGGCCCTCCGGGAGGCCCTGCGTGTGCTTCGTCACGAACCGCCGCCTGACTGAACTCCCGGTTTGCGCGTCGCGCTCCCGGCGACAATCATCGGGTCCCGGGCGCGGTCTCGCGGGGGTCGGCACCGGCCCCTGGTCGTAGGGAGTGATCTTGTTGGAGTGGTCCGAGTTCGCCCGGCGGCTGGGACGTGAGCTGGCAGGTCTCGAACGGGACACGATCCTGATCGTGCGCGAACGCGACGAGAGCCGTCACTACGTCCAGGCCATGCGCGAGCCCGACCGGCTCTACGCCGAGGCCGTCAGCAACAACTTCCTCGAAGGCCCCCTCCTGCTCACCCTGGCCGACGAGGAGGTCATGAGCGAGGTGGGCTGGCGCCCGCCCGCCGACCCCGCGCCGCGCAACTGGTGGACCGAACTGCCCGAGGCGGGCATGCCCGGCGGGATGCTGAGCGTGACCGAGGCCGACTTCTCGCGCCTGGCCGACGTGATGGTCACGGCGCTGCGGGACGTCCAGGGCGTCCGGCGCCCGTCCGACCTCGTGTACGAGTCGTTCCACCGGCACGGGTCGGGCCTCATCGAGCTGCTCGACTTCGGGATCGAGGTGGCCGACCCGTCGCGGGTGAGCAAGCGCCGCGCATCGTCCGGCGGAGCCCGCCCTGGTGTCGACCCCCTGTCCGGCGCCGATCCGCTGTCGGGCGCCGATCCGCTGTCGGGCGCCGATCCTCTTCCGGCGGGCGCCCCTCCGGCGGGGACGCGGCTGCCGCTGCCGGATCAAGCGCTGCCTGGTATGGACGCGGAACTGCTCGAACCACGTCTCGCCGAAGCCAAGGCGAACGGCGACAACACCGCCTACTTCAAGCTCCTGGAGAACGCCGACCTGGTGCTGCCGGCGACCGCCTCCGCCGTGGAGGACCCCGACCGCGCCGAGTTCCCCACCATCACCATCGGCAGCGGCACCTACGTCACGGTGTTCACCTCGCCCGGGGCACTCGCGCGCACCGGCGACCGGCATCCCGGCCTGTACCGGCGCACCTCGTTCGCCCGGCTGGCCGCTGGCTGGCCCGATCCCGCGTGGCGGCTGGCCATCAACTGGGGCCTGCCCAGCGAAGTGCTCCTGGACTCGTCGGTCATCGGGCGGTTGCAGGGCGGCAGAGTCGGAGCGCCCGAGCCCCTCCAGTACGACCCTCTGTCGAACGAGCCCAACCCTTACGGAACGGTCGACCCCAACGCGCTCTCTGGGCCGAACCCCGTCGCCGGCGGCTCGACTCCTCCGGTCAACGGTTCGGTCCCTGGAGCGCCCGCCCCGGGCGGGGCGGCTCCGGGCGGGGGGGCGGACGTCCCCTACGACGACGCTCACACGGCGGTCGACCCGTACTCGGCGGCCGATCTGCGGGCGGCCCTGGAAGCGGGCGGCGCACCGCCGAGGGCACCGGAGCCGGCCGCTGCGGCGCCTCTCGGCGCACCGACCGACGACCCGCCGGCCGACATTCCGCCGGTCAAGACCCCTCCGGCCGAGACCCCGCCGGTCAAGGACCCGCTGGCGAGCAACGGCCCTGCCGAAGACCCGCCGGCCCCGCCAACCCCGTCGGTCCCGCCAGCCCCTTCGGTCCCGCCGGCCCCGGCGACCCGGGCGGCGCGGCGGGCCCGGCAGGCGCCCGCTCATGCGCCGCGTCCCGCCGGCGTCCCGATGCGGCCGCCGGACGGCACGCGCCTGTGGCGCTCGGCGGGCGAGGGCGGGCAGGAACCGGTCGCGGTCTATGACGCCATCGGCGGCGTCTGGACACCCGTGCGGGCCGACGCGGTCCCGTCTCCCTGGAGCGAGTGACGCGCCCTTCGGCTACCGTCGAGTACGGAATCCCGCCCCGCACGTGAAAGTGGATCCCCAGTGGACTGGAACGACTTCGCCAGACGGCTGACACTGGAGCTTTCACGGCTGCCGGTCACCTCGTTCCTCATCCTGCAAGGTCCGAGCGGTCTGCCCTACGTGCAGGCGATGCGCTCCGAGGGGACGCTCGACGCGGAGGCCGTCGGCAGCGCGTTCCTGCCCCGCCCCCTCGCGTCGCGTCAGGAGCGGCGACTGAGGGCGCTCGGCTGGGAGCCGCCAGACGAGGAGGACCGCAAGAACTGGTGGGACCGGTTCACCTTCCGCGAGCGCGGCGGCCGCGGCGGGCGCGCCTCCTCGGAGCTGCTGGAAGCGTGCGCCCTGCTCGCCGGGCAGATGACGGGCGCGTTCCGCGACGTCTACGGCATCGAGTCCCCGCTCGAACTCGTCTACCAGGCGAGCAAGGCCGGGTCCGGCGGCGGGCCCCTGGCCCTGCCCGGTCTCGGCATCGCGCTCGCCGTCCCCGAGGACGAGCGTCCCGCCCAGGCCGCGGCGCGTCCGGCACGCCCGTCCGGGTCGGCCCTGGAGGCGGCGCTGGCCGAGGCCCGCGAACGCGGTGACCAGCACGGCTACCTGGAGCTGCTCGCGCGCGCCACGCTGTACCTGCCCGCGCCCGGCGATCCGGAGGGCGGCGAGCACCAGTTCGCCACGGCGCGGTTCGGCGACGGCACGTTCGTGCTCGCCTTCACTTCGCCCGAGGCCATGGACCGCTCTCTGCAGGGGCAGGCGGTCCACCACCGGCAGGCCTCGCTGGCGGAGCTGTCGCGGCGCTGGCCGCACCCGGAGTGGCAGCTCGCGGTGAACCCCGGCCTGCCGAGCGCGTGCTACCTGGACGCCAACGCGCTCCTCGAACCCGAGGAGCCCCGGACGCCCACGCCGCCGGTGCCGACCGACGTCCACGTGGCCGGTCAGTCGTCGCGCCGCTCGTCGCGCGGCTCGGCGTCCCGCGCCGAGGGGCGCGGTGCCCGGCCGGGCGGCC
>NZ_JBEUPA010000088.1:0-34376 GCF_040492065.1 Actinomadura sp. NPDC000929
CGCGCCCCGGCCCCCCCCGCCCCGGCCGGGGGGCCGGCCGCGCGCGCGCCGGGGGGCACCCCCCCCCCCCGGGCGGGGGGGGGGGGGCCGCCCCCGGACGCGGGCGTCCGCGCGGCGGGCTCGTCGGGCTCGGGCGGCCGGACGTCGGGCGGTGGGGGCGCGCGCCGTTCCTCGGCGGCGGTGTTCACCGCGTCGGTCGATACCACCTCACCTGGCACCCAGCCTCCCTAGTCCACCCGGGCACTGCACCGCGCGTTCCGTGCGGGCCGCGCCCGTTCCCGCCGGACCCTGATGGCGTCAGTGTATCCGGCCCTATTTCGTACTAGACCGTAACCAGGGAATGAACGTCCAGATTCCCCAGCTTGTCGCGTCCGTGCAGGAACGACAGCTCAAGGAGGACCGACAGCCCGACGACTTCTCCGCCGCCCCGCCGGACGAGTTCGGCGGCGGCCCTGGCCGTGCCCCCGGTGGCCAGGACGTCGTCGACGATCAGTACCCGGTCACCGGGTTCGAAGGCGTCGAGATGGATCTCGATCGTCTCGCTCCCGTACTCGAGATCATAAGTCTCCGCGTCCGTCGCCGAGGGCAGTTTCCCCTTCTTGCGCACCGGGACGAAGCCCGCCCCGAAGTGGTAGGCGACGGGGGCGGCGAGGATGAACCCGCGGGCCTCGATACCGACGATCTTGTCGATGGTGCCGCGGCCGTGGTGGTTCACCACGGCGTCGACCACCCCGGCGAACGCCACGTGGTCGGCCAGCAGCGGGGTGATGTCCTTGAACATCACCCCCTGCTTGGGATAGTCGGGGATGTCGCGGATCCGCTCCTGGATCAGCTTGCCGAGGTCCACTCGCTCCCCGCCCTACTTGCCGCCGCGGCGCTGCTGCCGCGACCCGCGCTTCGGCTGCTGCCGCGACCCGCTCTGCACGACCTTCCGCACGGTGACCGTGCTGCGGATGTCGGGCGTGTCCTGCCGGTCGTCCTCACCGGCGTCGGCGGCGTCGTCGGAGAGGTCGTCCTCCGTCGCGGCGGAGGCGCCGGCCCCGGCCTTGACCCTGGCCTTCGACGACCGCTTCGAGCTCTGCTCGCGCCGGGCGATGTTCTGCCGGATCTGCTTGTACTTCGGCTCGCGCTCCTTGAACTGGACGAGCAGCGGCGTCGCCACGCAGATCGAGGAGTACGTGCCGACGATCATTCCGACGAACAGGGCGAGCGACAGGTCCTTCAGCGTGCCGGCGCCGAACAGGGTCGTCCCGATGAACAGGATCGCGCCGACGGGCAGGATCGCCACCAGGGAGGTGTTCAGCGAGCGGACCAGGGTGCTGCTGAGCGCCTGGTTGGCCGCCTCGCTGTAGGTCGTCCGGGAGGTCGGGCCGAGCGGCTTGGTGACCTCCTTGATCATGTCGAAGACGACGACCGCGTCGTACAGCGAGTAACCGAGGATCGTCAGGAAGCCGAGCAGCGTGGCCGGGGTCACCTCGAAGCCGGACCAGGCGTAGATGCCCGCCGTGATCACCAGGTCGTGGACGAGCGCCACCACCGCGGCCACGGCCATCCGCCACTCGAACGCCACCGACAGGTAGGCGATGATCAAGACCATGAAGACCAGCAGCGCCTGCCAGGCCTTCTTCTGGATCTCACCGCCCCACGAGGCGCCGACGACCTGCGTGCTGACCTTGTCGGCGGGGACGGTCAGCTCCTTGGAGACGCTCGTCTTGACCTCGGTGACCTGGTCGGAGGACAGGCTCTCGGTCGTGACCCGCCAGTCGCCGCCCGCCTTCTGCACGATCACCTGGTGGGGGCCGCCGTCGGCGACGGCGCCGCGCACCTGCTCGATCGAGGCGCTCGGCGCCTTGAAGGTGAAGACGGAGCCGCCCTTGAACTCCACGCCGAAGTTCAGGCCCTGCACCAGCAGGCCCGCGATCGACAGCGCCAGCAGCAGCCCGGAGATCGTGTACCAGATCTTCGGACGGCCGACGATGTCCGCGCTGATCTCGCCCCGGTAGATCCGGGAGATGGCCGCACGCGTTCCCATGCTCAGGCCTCCTGGCTCGTCGTGCGGGCGGCTGGGGCGGAGGTGTCCTGCGCCTTGTGCAGGCGCCTCGGATCGAGTCCGGACATCGGATGCCCGCGTCCGAAGAAGTTCGTGCGCGCCAGCAGCGCGACCATCGGCTTGGTGAAGAAGAACACCACGATGACGTCGATGAGCGTCGTGAGGCCCATCGCGAACGCGAACCCGGCCACGCCGCCGACCGCGAGGAAGTACAGCACCAGGGCCGCGAGGAAGGTGACGGCGTCGGCGACGAGGATGGTGCGCCGCGCCCGCTTCCAGGCGTTCTCCACCGACGAGCGCAGCTTGCGCCCCGCCCTCAGCTCGTCCCTCAGCCGCTCGAAGTAGACGATGAACGAGTCGGCGGTGATGCCGATGGAGACGATCAGGCCGATGATGTGCGGCAGGGAGAGCCGGAAGCCCATCCCCTCACCGAGGATCACCACCGCCTCGTAGGTGATGGCCGACGCCACGACCAGGCTGGTCACGGCCACCAGGCCGAGGCCCCGGTAGTAGAACAGGCAGTAGAGCACCACCAGGCCGAGCCCGATCGCGCCGGCGACCAGCCCGCCGGTCAGCTGGTCGGAGCCCAGCGTGGACGACACCTCGTCGATGGAGCTCTGCTTGAACTCCAGCGGCAGCGCCCCGTACTTGAGCACGTTGGCGAGGTCGGTGGCGTACTGCTGGTTGAAGCTGTCGGGCGGACCGTCGATGCTGGCGGTGCCGCCGGTGATGGCGCCCTCGCGGATGCTGGGCGCGGACACGACCTGGCCGTCCAGCACGATCGCGACCTGCGCCTGCGGCGAGGACGGGTTCTGCTGGTAGGCCTGGGACGCGGCGGTGGTGACCTCTCCGAACTGGCGGGCGCCCGTGCCGTTGAACTTCAGCGAGACCGACCAGCTGGCCTGGCCCTGCTGGGCGTTCGGCGGCATCGCGCTCGCCGAGGAGACGCTCTCGCCCAGCACCCGGACCGGGCCGAGGATGTACTTAGCGACCTGGCCGCTCTCCTGGTCCTGGTCGCAGGCGGCGACGAACTTGCGGTTCGGGTCGTTGGACCCCGGGGCCCGCCGGTCGCCGCTGTAGCAGTTCAGCGCCTCGAACTGGCTGATCACGGCCTTGTCGGTGACGCCCGGGTACTCCTGCGCGGGAGCCGTGGGCTGCGCCGACGGCTGGCCCAGCGGCGACGACGGCGACGGCGCGGCGGACCCGGACGGCTTGGGCGTCGGGGCGGTCATCGCCCCCGACAGCGCCCGGCCCCTCGGGGTGGACGACGCCGACGGCGACGCGCTCCCCGAGGGGGAGGCCGACGCGGACGGCGACGGGCTCTTGCCCCCGTCCTTCTTCGCCCCCGCGCTCTTGGAGGGGCTGGGGGACGGGGTGGGCGCCGCCCCGGTCGACGGCTTCCCGTCGGCCACCGCGAACACCTGGCGGAACTGCAGCTTGGCCGTCGTCCCGATCAGGTTGACGACGCGGCCCTGCCCCTCACCGGGGACGTTCACCACGATGTTGTTGCTGCCCTGCTTGGCGACCTCGGCGTCGGACACACCCAGACCATTGACGCGCTTCGTCATGATCTTGACGGCCTGGTCCATCTGGTTCGCCGGGGGATTCTTGCCGTTCGCGGTCTTGGCCGTGAGCGTCACGGTCGTGCCGCCGGCGAGGTCGAGGCCCAGCTTGGGCTTCGTCTGCCCCTGCCAGACCGCCAGACCGGCCATGACCACCATGATCGCGAAGAGCGCGAGGAGCGTGCGCCCGGGCTTGGGCGCATTCTTGGGCGGAGCCACTTGTCGTCGTACTTCCCGTCGTATCGTCGCCGTGAGAGGGGTCAGGCGGGCTTGTCGCCCGCCTCGACCTTCGCCTTCCCCTTCGGCTTGGACTCCGGCTCGCCGTCCTCGCCCGCGGTGTCCGCGGCCTCGTCGTCCCCGTCCTTGGACAGGTCGACCTCGGAGCCGTCCTTGGACAGGTCGACGCGGTCGCCGTCCTCGTCCTCGCCCTCGGCGTCCTCGTCGTGCTCGTCGTCGAGCTCCTCGGGCTCGTCGTCCTTGAGGACCTGCATGACGGCCTGCTTGACGAACCGGACCTCGACGCCGTCGGCGATCTCCAGCACGATGCCGTCGTCGTCGACCGCCACGACGGTCGCGCGGATGCCGCTGGTCGTCAGGACGCGAGCGCCCGGTTCCATGGCGTTCTGCATCTGCATCTGCTCTTTGCGGCGCTTGCTCTGCGGCCGGATGAGCAGGAAGTAGAAGACCAGTGGCACGGCGAGAAGCAGGAGCAGATTGAAGGACCCGCTACCACCCGAGCCCGCCGCGAGAATAATGTCGCTGCCCATTACTGGGGCATCCTTCCGATGTCGTTTGCCCAGCCTGTGACCAGACCGGTCACGTGCAACGGGACCGCCGGCTGGAGACGGTGAACCAAGTCCCGGAGTCTAGAGAGTACGCGAGACCCCGGCAACGAGGCGACGATCGGCGACGCCGGGAAGTTCCCAACCCGTTATCAGATGATCACTATTCCGCCCCGCCGGCATCCCTGTCCAGGTCGAACAGCGTGCCCGCCATCGGCGCCGTCGGCGGCTGGGGAAGCCCCAGGTGCGCCCACGCCGCGGCGGTGGCGACCCTTCCCCGCGGGGTCCTGGCGAGCAGGCCCTGCCGGACGAGGAACGGCTCCGCGACGACCTCGACGGTCTCGGGCTCCTCCCCCACCGACACGGCCAGCGTCGACAGACCCACGGGTCCGCCGCCGAACTTGCGCATCAGCGATTCCAGGACGGAACGGTCGAGCCGGTCAAGGCCCCGTTCGTCCACCTCGTACAACGCCAGGGCGGCGCGGGCCGATTCCCGCGTGATCACGCCGTCGGCGCGCACCTCGGCGTAGTCGCGGACGCGGCGCAGCAGCCGGTTGGCGATGCGGGGCGTGCCGCGCGAGCGCCCGGCGACCTCGGCGGCGGCGTCATCGGAGATCTCCACGTCCAGCAGCCGGGCGGACCGGCGGACGATGATCTCCAGCTCGGCGGGCTCGTAGAAGTCCATGTGCGCGACGAAGCCGAACCGGTCGCGCAGCGGGCCGGGCAGCATGCCCGCCCGCGTCGTGGCCCCCACCAGCGTGAAGGGGGCGATGTCCAGCGGGATGGCCGTCGCCCCGGGGCCCTTGCCCACGACGACGTCGACGCGGAAGTCCTCCATCGCCATGTAGAGCATCTCCTCGGCGGGCCGCGCCAGCCGGTGGATCTCGTCCAGGAACAGCACCTCGCCCTCGGCGAGGGTCGACAGCACGGCCGCGAGGTCGCCGGCCCGCTCGATCGCCGGACCCGAGGAGATCCGCAGCGGCTGCCCCAGCTCGGCGGCGATGATCATGGCGAGGGTGGTCTTGCCGAGGCCGGGCCCGCCCGACAGCAGCACGTGGTCGGGGGTCCGGCCGCGCCCGAGCGCGCCGTGCAGCACCAGCGAGAGCTGCTCGCGGACCCGCTCCTGGCCGACGAAGTCGGCCAGCTTCTTCGGCCGCAGCGCGGCCTCGATCTGCTGCTCGTCGACCCCGCCGGCGTCGGCCGACACCAGCCGCTCGGTCTCGTCGGTCCCGCTCATCCCCGCTCCCTGCGCCTCCCCTGGCTCCCTCACTGCCTGCTCAGCTTCTTCAGGGCCGACCTCAGCAGCGCCGCGACCGGGGGCGTCTCGCCGCCGTCGAGCTCGGCGGCGACGGCGTCCACGGCGGCGTCGGCGTCCTTGGCCGACCAGCCGAGGTTGACCAGGCCCATCTGCACCTGCTGGCGCCACGGCTCGGCGCGGGCCGGCGCCCGCAGGTCGCCGCCGTCGTCGCCGACCGGGCCGCCGAGGCGGTCCCGCAGTTCCAGGACGATGCGCTGCGCGCCCTTCTTGCCGATGCCGGGCACCTTGGTGAGCGCCGTCACGTCCTCGGTGGACACGGCGCGGCGCAGCGCGTTCGGCGAGTGGACCGCCAGCATCGCCAGGGCGAGGCGGGGCCCGACGCCGCTGGCGGTCTGGAGCAGCTCGAAGACGGTGCGCTCGTCGTCGTCGGCGAACCCGAACAGGGTGAGGGAGTCCTCCCGGACGACGAGGGAGGTCGGCACCCGCGCCTCCTCCCCGACCCGCAGGCCCGCCAGCGTGGCGGGGCTGCACTGCACCGAGAGGCCGACGCCGTGCACGTCGATCACCGCCCCGTCGGGCCCGGCGGCGGCCACCCGGCCGCTGACGAAGGCGATCACTTGACGCTTCCTCCTCTGCTCCGGGCGGCGAGCCGGTCCCGTTCGGCCCGGGCCGCCTCCTCGATCCGCGACCGCTGGGCGTGCGCGAGCCGCCGCTGCGCTCCCCCGCGCCACACGTGGCAGATGGCCAGGGCGAGCGCGTCCGCGGCGTCCGCCGGCTTCGGCGCCGTCTCCAGGGACAGCAGCCGGGTCACCATCCTGGTCACCTGCGCCTTGTCGGCGCGGCCGTTCCCGGTGACGGCGGCCTTGGCCTCGCTGGGGGTGTGCAGCGCGACGGGCAGGCCCCGCCGGGCGGCCAGCAGCATCGCGATCCCGGCGGCCTGGGCCGTGCCCATCACCGTCCGCACGTTGTGCTGGGAGAACACGCGCTCGACGGCGACGGCGTCGGGGCGCAGCTCGTCCATGACGGCCGCGATGCCCGTCTCGACGCCCAGCAGGCGCAGGGCGTGGTCCTCGTCGGGGGCGGTCCGCACGACCGACACGTGCACCAGCCGCAGCCGCTTGCCCGGGGCGCCCTCGACGACCCCGACCCCGCACCGGGTGAGGCCGGGGTCCACCCCCATCACCCGCACGGCCGCTCCTTCGATCATCTGTTCGGCCGCCCACGCTATCAATCCGCGTGGCCGGTCAGAAGTAGTCCAGCGAGAACGGCGTGGCCGCGAACGCGGCCCCGAGCGCCTCCGCGTCCCCGCCCTGGAGCAGTCCGGCGCGGCGGAGGGTCGGCACCGGTATCCCGCAGTAGAGGGCCGACAGGCCGCGCGGCCCGAGGCGCACGGCGCCGGAGCCGGCGGCGGAGCGTTCCAGCCGCCCCTCGCCGCCCTCGATCTCCAGGCGCCAGTGGCCCGAGTTCGCCGGACGCAGCGGATCGTCGATCTCCAGCGGGACGCCCGCGGCGACCCCGGCGGGGTAGCCGCGCGCCGCGATCGCCGCGGGCGCGTCGACCACCCGCAGCATCCACTGGGAGCGGTGGACGGTCTCCTGCTCGCGCTCGCGCGGCAGCCACAGCACCGGGTCCATCGGCGACACGCAGGCCCGCACCGACTCGGCCGTGGACGAACCGGACCCGACGATCGCCCACAGCGCCCTCAGCGTCCGCTCGGACGAGGCGACGAGCCGCTCGACCTCCAGCCCGGCGTTGCCCTCCGCCCAGCGGTAGGAGAGGAACCCGTCCTCGGCCAGGTAGTGGTAGGCGTCCGGGCCACCGAGGTGCTCGCGCCACCTCGCCTCCGGCCAGCCGACCGGGCCGCAGTCGCGCGCGGCCCGGTGCACGCGGCCGACCACGGCGGCCACCTCGGCGGCGTCGCCGGGCCCGGCCCTGCGGACGGGGACCCGCTCGGCCGCGATCGTGCGCAGGGCCTCGGTGGACAGGTCGACGTGGTGCCAGCCCCCCGCGTGCTCCCAGCCGAGCGACCGGTAGAGCCGCGTCGTGGCCGGATACAGCATGGCGAGCGGGTGACCGAGATCGGCGCACCGCCCCAGCAGGTCGGACACCAGGCGGCGGCCGAGCCCCCGCCCGCGCTCCTCGGGCGCGACCGTGATCGCGCTGACGCCGGCCGTGGACACCGCCCGCCCGTGCCACCACTGCGTCATGTCGAGCAGCGCCCCCGTGGCGACGACCGCGCCGCCGTCGAGGCCGGCGAACTGCCTCCCCGCCTCCGCCGCCTGCCGGACCAGCCGGGACCGACGCGCCCACACCTCGTCGGACAACGGCCCGAAGGCGCGGGCGCGGATGTCGCGGACGGCGTCCGCCTCGTCTGGTGCCAGAGCGCGAATCTCCATGATCCAGACCGTATGCGACGGCGCCGACGGGAACGCCGCCGCACCCGGGCGGGCGGCGGCGTTCGCGGGACGACGGGGCGTCAGGCGTCGATGGAGGCCATGACCTCGTCGCTCACGTCGAAGTTGGCGTAGACCTCCTGGACGTCGTCGGAGTCCTCCAGGGCGTCCAGGAGCCGGAACACCTTCTTGGCGTTGTCCTCGTCGAGCGGGACGGTGACGCTCGGCAGGAACTTGCTCTCCGCCGACTCGTAGTCGATCCCGGCGTCCACCAGCGCCGAGCGGACCGCGACCAGGTCGCCGGCCTCGCTCACGACCTCGAAGTTCTCCTCGTCGAGGTCGTTGACCTCCTCGGCCCCGGCGTCCAGGACGGCCATCATGACGTCGTCCTCGCTGGTGCCGGCCTTGGGGACGATCACGACGCCCTTGCGGTTGAACATGTACGAGACCGAGCCCGGGTCGGCGAGGGAGCCGCCGTTGCGGGTCAGGGCGACGCGGACCTCGGAGGCGGCCCGGTTGCGGTTGTCGGTCAGGCACTCGATGAGCACGGCGACACCGCCGGGGGCGTAGCCCTCGTAGGTGATGTTCTGCCAGTCGGCGCCCCCGGCCTCCTCACCGGCGCCCCGCTTGCGGGCGCGCTCGATGTTGTCGTTCGGGACCGAGTTCTTCTTCGCCTTGTAGATGGCGTCGTAGAGGGTGGGGTTCGCGTCGGGGTCGCCGCCGCCCGTCCGGGCCGCCACCTCGATGTTCTTGATCAGCTTGGCGAAGAGCTTGCCCCGCTTGGCGTCGAGGGCCGCCTTCTTGTGCTTGGTCGTCGCCCATTTGGAATGGCCGGACATCTGTCAATCCTCCTCTGTCGTCCGGCGCACCAGATCGGCGAAGTAGTGGTGCACGCGGAAATCGCCTGTCAACTCCGGATGGAACGCGGTCGCCATGAGGCGCCCCTGGCGGACGGCGACGATCCTACCGGCGTTCGGCCCGCTCTCCGCGCGTCCGAGGATCTCGACGGCGTCGCCGACGGACTCCACCCAGGGTGCGCGGATGAAAACGGCGTGGTACGGCGTGTCACCCATACCGGTCAGCGGGACGGCGGCCTCGAACGAGTCGACCTGCCGGCCGAACGCGTTGCGCCGCACGGTCATGTCGATCCCGCCGACGGTCTCCTGGCCCGCCACACCGCCCCGGATCCGGTCCGCCAGCATGATCATGCCGGCGCAGGAGCCGTAGGCGGGCATGCCCGCCTCGATCCGCTTGCGCAGCGGCTCCAGCAGCTCGAACGAGCGCGCCAGCCGCCACATGGTGGTGGACTCCCCGCCGGGCAGGACCAGCCCGTCGACCCGTTCCAGCTCGTCGGGGCGGCGCACCTTCACGGTGCGCGCCCCGGCCTCCTCCAACGCGCGCGCATGCTCGCGCACGTCGCCCTGCAGGGCGAGGACACCGATCGTGGGCACAGCAGTCACGTGGAAACCTTCCGGGGGCACAGGAGACGTCTCAACCCTAGACGTTCCTTACAACGCCCCACGACCTGGCTGATCTTCCCAGCACGCCCCGCTGGCGCCGGACGCTTCAGTGTGGGGAGAACCCCACACCCCCAAGAACAGGGCCTGACCGACGCCTTCCGCTCCGCAAGCTCCGCTCCAGACGTCGGACACTTCACTGTGGGAAGAACCCCACACCCCCAAGAACAGGGGCCTGACCGACGCCTTCCGCTCCGCAAGCTCCGCTCCAGGCGTCGGTCAGGCGTGCCGGAAGCGGCGGACCGGAAGTTCCAGGGGGAGGAAGCCGTCCTTGCCGCGGTCGGCGATGCCGCGGCCGAACATGTGCTCCTCGGCCAGGGCGAGGCCGAACTCCTCGGGGTCGAAGGGGAGCGGGACGTCCGGGGCGCCCGCGTCGACGGCGCGCCAGAAGGGGCGTTCGACGGGCAGCCGCTCGCCCTGGTCGACGACCACGCCGTCCTCTGCGGTGACGTACACGTCACGGAGCAGCACGCCCGACTCGTACCAGCGGAACCAGCAGCTGCGGATCACGTTGTGCAGGACGAGGACGCCGCAGCGGGAGCCGGGGAGCGCCGCCGCGGCGGTGTCGGCGATGCGGCGGGCGTCGTCGTCGAGGCAGAACAGCCGCCGGTCGCACAGCAGCAGCGCCCGCTCGAAGGCGCCGACGAACAGCTCGTCCTCGTAGGGCCAGAGCGCGAAGTCCAGGACCGTGTCGCCGGTCTCGGTGAGGGAGGCCGCCGGATACAGGCGGCGCGCGATCTTCGCGGCGGCGTCCGGATCGGGCACCAGGCCCGGCCGGAACACCTCGGCGGGTTCACCCGCGCTCGCGCACGCCAGCGCGACCGACCAAGCCATGCTCCATCCCTCCCGCGGCCGGGCGCCGGCCAGGGCTCGCCCCTCCGGCCGCGCCGTCAGCGTAAACCCTCTCGGCGGCCCGTGTGGAGGGGGTACCCACCGATCCGCCCGGCCACCCGGGCCGGGCGGACGCAACCCCGCGCTACCAGCCGCGGCCGGCGAACTTCTGGTCCTCGCCGAGGGAGGCGGCGTTGATGCCGACCATGGCCTCGCCGAGACCGCGGGACACCTTGGCGATCACGTCGGGGTCGTCGTGGAAGGTCGTGGCCTTCACGATCGCCTCGGCTCGCTGGGCCGGGTTGCCGGACTTGAAGATCCCGGAGCCGACGAAGACGCCCTCGGCGCCGAGCTGCATCATCATCGCGGCGTCGGCGGGGGTCGCGATGCCGCCGGCGGTGAACAGCACGACGGGCAGCTTGCCCGCCTGCGCGACCTCCTTGACCAGCTCGTAGGGGGCCTGGAGCTCCTTGGCCGCGACAAACAGCTCGTCCTCGGGCAGGTTCTGCAGGCGGCGGATCTCCTGCCGGATCTTGCGCATGTGCGTGGTGGCGTTGGAGACGTCGCCGGTGCCCGCCTCACCCTTGGAACGGATCATCGCCGCGCCCTCGGTGATGCGGCGCAGCGCCTCGCCCAGGCTGGTGGCCCCGCAGACGAAGGGGACGGTGAACGCCCACTTGTCGATGTGGTTGTCGTAGTCGGCGGGCGTGAGCACCTCGGACTCGTCGATGTAGTCGACGCCGAGGGCCTGCAGCACCTGCGCCTCGACGAAGTGGCCGATGCGGGCCTTGGCCATGACGGGGATGGAGACCGCGGCGATGATCCCGTCGATCATGTCGGGGTCGCTCATCCGGGAGATGCCGCCCTCGGCGCGGATGTCGGCGGGGACCCGCTCCAGGGCCATGACGGCGACCGCGCCCGCGTCTTCGGCGATCTTCGCCTGCTCGGGCGTGACGACGTCCATGATCACGCCGCCCTTGAGCATCTCCGCCATGCCGCGCTTGACGCGGGCGGTCCCGGTCTCGGGCGCGGCGTTGTCAGGGGCGGGAGTGGAAGTGGACACGGGCATTCCTCACGTGGACGGACGACAAGTCTTTTTCCCATGTTATTGCCTGCTCGCATGACCTCTCGACCCGGCAGAGTGTCAGCGGAGGGCGCCGGCCGCTTACGGAGTGACGGGCGGGGGCCGCCAGGCGCGGCGGGCTAGGGGATGTAGGGCTTTCCTTCGTTGACGAGCACGACCCAGACCTGGCCGCGGGCGAAGTTCATCGGCTTGCCGTCGGCGGTGGTGTAGGTGGTGCCCTTGTCCTCGGAGGGACGCGACCACTTGGCGCCGTAGGCCTTGCCGTCGCGCAGGACGACCGCGCGCCCGGTGCCGGTGGTGTGGATCAGCGGCGTGTAGCTGCCGAGGAAGTCGTGGAACTTCGAGCGGGTCGTCTTGGCGTACTGGACGACGACGGTCTTACCGCCGAGCACCCCGCCCTCGGCGGCGCGGTCGGGGGTGCCGCCCCAGCTGGCGAGCCACCGCTTCTGCTTGGCCGACCACGTGAAGCCCATCGTGGCGGTGGGCCACCGGGCGGTGAACGACCGGGTGGGCTTGCCGCCCTCGGGGGCGTCCCCGAAGGTGAAGCCGATGTCGCGCGGCTTCGCGGCCTTCGGCGCCTGCTTCAGCAGGTTCCTCGGATCGGCGTAGAGGTTGTACGGGATGCGCCTGTCGCCGGAGCGGAAGTACGCGCCGCCCGCGTTCTCCTGGGAGATGTCGTACACGGGCGCCTTGCGGATGTACTTCTTCATCTTGCTCTGGACGCCGGAGAACGCGAAGGCGGGACGGCCGAACTGCGGAAGGATGTGCAGGTCGGAGATGCGGGCGCTGCGGACGGGCCCGACCTTCTTCGGCAGCTTGGAGGAGTAGACCGCCATCAGCCGGGTCTCGCCGCCCTCGACCTGCTCGACGTAGACGATGTCGGCGGCCGAGACGCCGCTCTGCGGGAGCGCGGGCCGGGTGTTCTCGATCTTGACCGCGAGGACGGGGTTGCCCAGCCCCTTGGCGCCGCCGGTGAACGGATGCGTCGCGGGGGTCGGCGTCCCGCCGGCCTGGGGCGCGTCCGTGGCGCTCGGCGTCGGCGGCGGCGCCGGCTTCGCGCCGTCCGAGCCCGAGCAGGCCGACAGCCCGGCGCCGAGGACGAGGACGCCCATTGCCGCGGCCGCGCGTCCCCGGACGGTGGTGTCCCAGACAGATCGCACGATCTACCCCTCCTTTGGACGATCTGCCAGAGGGTAGCGAACGTGATCCCGTGCGCTCGCCCGTCCGGTGGTACGGCCGCGCGGGGCTCCCCCGATCAACGCGGCTCCGGCGGATCGCGGGCCGTCAGATCCCGGGCGGGTCGTCGTCGATCTCGAAGAAGTCCGGGAGCGGGGCCCTCCCGGCGAGCGGGAGCACGCGGATGAGCAGCTTGCGGCGCGCGATCCGGGCCTGGGAGACGGCGTCGTTGTAGAAGCGGCGGGCGTAGGCGACCTTCGCGGCGGCGGACGACAGCTCCTCCAGGACCGCCCTGCCGTCGCCGCCGCCCCGGGCGTCGAGCGCGTCGACGAACCCGGGCTGGTCGACGGCGGCGCGCAGGGCCCGCGACAGGTCGCTCTCGGCGAACTCGCGGCCCTCGGCGTCTGCGGTGCGGGCCTCGTGGGCGGCGGTGGCCAGCACCAGGCTGGTGGCGGGGTCCAGGAGCCGGGACGCGGCCAGCTCCAGCGTGGCGGCGGCCCGCCTGACGAGCGCGGCGTCGAGCGCGGCGCGGGCGGTCTCGACCCGCACGTGCAGCCGGTCGAGACGGGTGGCGCGCCACGACACGTACACCGCGATCAGGAAGACGACGGCGATCCAGAACAGGACGTCGATGACCCAGTCGTAGGACATGCCGCCCCTACGCCCCGAGCCCGGACTCGACCACGCGGACGCGGCCGCCGGTGACGGTCTCGTACACCCGCACCACGTCGCGGGCCACCGACGACCAGTCGTAGGTCCGCACGGCCGCGCGCGCCTCGGCCGACAGCTGCTTGCGGCGGGCCGGGTCGTCGAGCAGCGCCCCGGCCGCCGCGGCGAGCGCCTCGTGGTCGCCGACCGGGAACAGCACCCCGGCCCGGCCGCCGCGCAAGACGCGGTCGAACGCCTCGATGTCGCTGGCGATGATGGGCGCGCCCGCCGCCATGGCCTCGGCGAGGACGATGCCGAAGCTCTCGCCGCCGAGGTTGGGCGCGACGAACACGTCCACCGAGTGGTAGGCGCGGACCTTGTCGGCCTCGCTCACCAAGCCGAGCACGACGACGCGGTCGCGGAGGTCGGCCGGGACCCGGGCCAGCACGTCGCCGGCGTCGCCGGGGCCGGCGAGCAGCAGCCGCAGCCCGGGCCGCGCCCGGGCGAGGACCTCGAAGGCGCGCAGCAGCACCTGCAGGCCCTTGCGCGGCTCGTCCATCCGGCCGAGGAAGCCGAGCGCTCCCCCGTCGCCGCCCCCGGGCGGCGTGCCGGTGCGGCCGCGCCAGCCGGCCAGCGGCTCCGCCATCGCGTAGCGCTCGGTCGCGACGCCGTTCGGGATCAGCACGGCGTCGCCGCCGAGATGCTCGACGAGGGTGGTGCGGGCGGCCTCCGACACCGCGATCCGGCCGGTGATCTTCTCCAGGGCGCTCTGCAGGATCGGCGCGGTGACCGACAGCGCCCGCGACCTCTCGTAGGACGCGTGGAACGTGCCGACGATGGGCCCGTCGGCCGCCCAGCAGGCGAGCAGCCCGAGCGAGGGCGCGGCGGGCTCGTGGACGTGCAGGACGTCGAACCCGCCCTCGCGGATCCAGCGCCGGACCCGCCCGGCCGACAGGAATCCGAACGCCAGCCGCGCGACCGAACCGTTGTACGGGACGGGGACGGCGCGTCCGGCGGACGCGACGTAGGGCGGCAGGTCCGCGTCGTCGTCGGCGGGCGTGATGACCGACACCTCGTGACCGAGCGCGATCAGCGCCTCGGTGAGGTCGCCGATGTGCTGCTGGACACCGCCCGGCACGTCCCAGGTGTAGGGGCAGACGAGTCCCACCTTCATCGGCCGGCCCTCATCTTCGGCCGTCCGCGAGGTCGTCCACCCAGACCTTCTGCAGCATGTGCCAGTCCTCGGGGTGGGCGGCGATGCCCTCCTCGAAGGCGCGCGCGAGGTCCTGGGTCATGGCCTGGATCTTCTCCTGTCTGCCGCCCTCGTCCGGCACGGGGACCTCCTCGTGGACCCGCGCCGCCCAGTACTCGCCCTCATACCAGAGTGTCACGGGAATGAGGGCGGCGCCCGTCTGGAGGGCCAGCGCGGCCGACACGGCGGGCATCCGGGCGGTGGCGCCGAAGAACTCCACGTCGATGCCGCTCTCGGTCAGGTCGCGGTCGACGACCAGGCACACCGGCCGCCCGGCGCGCAGCCGCTGCGCCATCCGCCCGTAGGCGGAGGCGCCCTTGTGCGCGAGCACCTCCATCCCGAGGCCCTCGCGGAACTCGACGAACCGGTCGAACAGCGACGCGGGTTCGAGCCGCTCGGCGACGGTGGTGAAGGGGTAGCCGTTGTGCACCAGCCACGCGCCCGCGTGCTCGTAGTTGCCCATGTGGGGCAGCGCCAGGATGACCCCGCGCCCGGAGTCGAGGTTGGTGAAGATCTTCTTCTCGCCGGTGACCCGCATCCGGCCGAGGATCCGCGCCCGGTCGTACTCGGGCAGGCGGAAGACCTCCAGCCAGTAGCGGAAGTAGGAGCGCAGGACCTTCTTGCTGAGGACGCGGACCTCGTCGTCGACGGCGTCCTTGCCGAGCACGCGGCACAGGTTCTTCTCCAGCTGCCGCACGCCGCCGCCGTAGCGGTGCCAGGTGCGGTCGGCGAGCGCGGCGAACAGCAGGCGCGCCGCGCTCTCCGGCATCTTGCGGACGACCGTCCAGCCCAGGGCGTAGACGGCGTCGGTCACCTCGTCCCGAAGGGACGGCGCCTCCGCGCGGCGGGGCGTGGTCATGGACGCGGCTCCGGCGTCTTCTCGGCTCCGTTCTGCGCGCCGTTCCCGGCCCCCGCGCCCGCGCCGGGCCTCGCCTGGGCGTACACCGCCGCGAACCGCTGCCCGACGGTGATGGTGCTGAGCACGGCGAGGCCCCAGAGGGCGACGGCGAGGATGTAGGGGACGCCGAGCCCGTCGAACCCGGCCGCGACCAGGACGACGATGAGGCGCTCGGCGCGCTCGGCGATGCCGACGTTGCAGGTGTAGCCGAGGCCCTCGGCGCGGGCCTTGGCGTAGGAGACCACGACCCCGGCGACCAGGCAGTACAGGGCGACCCCGGCGAGGGGCTCCTGCCCGGCCCGGTACAGCCCGATCATCAGCCCGGCGAAGATCGCGGCGTCGGCGACGCGGTCCATGGTGGAGTCCAGGAACGCGCCGAACGCGGAGATCTTCCCGGTGACCCGGGCGACCGCGCCGTCGAGCATGTCGAACAGCACGAACGCGGTGATGACCATCGTCCCCCAGAAGAACTCCCCGCGGGGGAACAGCACGAGCGCGCCGGCGGCGACGCCGATCGTCCCGATGACGGTGATGGCGTTCGGCGAGACCCCGGTCCGCGCGACCGCCTGTCCGACGGGGGTGAGGACTCGCCCCAGCGCGGGCCTGATCTTGTTGAGCATCGACGTCCGTTCTCGTGATCATCGGGAGTCGCGGCCACCGGGAGTCGTGCTCACCGGAGCGGCCCCGCCGCGGGCGACCGGCGCTCGCGCGGCGCGCCCATCGTAGTGCGCACGCCGCGGACGCGCGGCCGGTCGCCCGGGCCGCCGCCCCGCGGCCCGGACCGATCGCGGTTGTTTGCCGTTCACCCCTTGTGATCCCGGCCCTCACGGGAAAGGCTGTTGACACGGGTGTGACGTCGGTCACGCGCGATGGACGAGGTCGGACGCCGCACTCGGACGTCAGGGCCGGGCCCGCGGGGCCGGGCCCCAGCCGCACGCGGGCCTCCGCGAGAGGCCCGTCCGAGGAGGTAGTCATGGCGGACAAGGGAGGCCACCCGGGAGCCCCCGGCAGGGCACCGGAGGCCGACGGGTGCGACAGGGTGCGCAATGTCGCGCTGGTCGGCCATTCGGGGGCCGGCAAGACCACGCTCGTCGAGGCGCTGCTCGCCGCCACGGGCACGCTGCAGCGGGCGGGGAAGGTCGAGGACGGCACCACCGTCAGCGACTTCGACGAGGTCGAGGTGCGCCAGCAGCGCTCGGTCAACCTCGCGCTCGCGCCGCTGACGCACGGCGACATCAAGGTCAATCTCATCGACACCCCCGGCTACGCCGACTTCGTCGGCGACCTGCGGGCCGGGCTGCGCGCCGCCGACGCGGCCCTGTTCGTGATCTCGGCGGTGGACGGCATCGACGGGCTCACCCGGATGATCTGGGAGGAGTGCGCGGCGGTGCGGATGCCCCGCGCGGTCGTCATCACCAAGATCGACCAGCAGCGCGGCGACTACGACGACGTGGTCATGACCTGCCAGGACGTCTTCGGCGAGGGCGTCGCGCCGCTGTACTTCCCGGCCCAGGGCGACGACGGCCTCAAGGGCCTGATCGGGCTGCTGTCGCAGCGCTGCCTCGACTACTCGACCGGGAAGCGCACCGAGTGCGACCCCGATCCCCGGTACCTGGACCAGATCTCCGAGCAGCGCGCCTCGCTCATCGAGGGGATCATCCAGGAGAGCGAGGACGAGACCCTCATGGACCGCTACCTGTCCGGTGAGGAGATCGACGTCAAGGCGCTCATCGAGGACCTGGAGACCGCGGTGGCGCGCGGCAGCTTCTACCCCGTCCTCGCGACGTCGGTGCCGCACGGCGACCACCCCGGCCCGGTCGTCGGCATGCTGGAGCTCCTGGAGGTCATCACCCAGGCGTTCCCCTCCCCTCTCGAACACGGCATCCCGCCGGTGACCCCCGTGGCGGGCGGGCCCCCGAAGGAGATCTCCTGCGATCCGGACGGGCCGCTGGTCGCCGAGGTCGTCAAGACCACGTCCGACCCCTACGTCGGGCGGATCTCGCTGGTCCGCGTCTTCTCCGGGACGCTGCGCCCCGACACGACCGTGCACGTCTCCGGGCACGGCATGGAGGACCGCGGCCACGAGGACCACGACGTCGACGAGCGCGTCGGCGCGCTCACCTCGCCGCTGGGCAAGACGCAGCGCACCGTGGCGTCGTGCGGGGCGGGCGACATCTGCGCGGTGGCGAAGCTCGGGCGCGCCGAGACCGGCGACACGCTGTCGGATCCGGGCACTCCCCTGGTGATGGCTCCCTGGTCCATGCCGGACCCGCTGCTGCCGGTCGCGATCCGCGCGAAGTCCAAGGCCGACGAGGACAAGCTGAGCCAGGCGCTCGGCCGGCTCGTCGCCGAGGACCCGACGCTGCGGCTGGAGAACAACGCCGAGACGCGGCAGCTGGTGCTGTGGTGCATGGGCGAGGCACACGCCGACGTGCTGATCGAACGGCTGCGGGCCCGGTACGGCGTCGAGGTCGAGCGGGTGGACCTGCGCGTCCCGCTGCGGGAGACGTTCGGCGGGGCGGCGAAGGGCCTCGGCCGGCACGTCAAGCAGAGCGGCGGGCACGGCCAGTACGGCATCTGCCACATCGACGTCGAGCCGCTGCCCTCCGGCGAGGGCTTCGAGTTCGTCGACAAGATCGTCGGCGGGGTCGTCCCGCGCCAGTTCATCCCGTCGGTCGAGAAGGGCGTCCGGCAGCAGATGGAGCGCGGCGTGTCCGCCGGGTACCCGATGGTCGACATCAGGGTCACGCTGCACGACGGCAAGGCCCACTCGGTCGACTCCTCGGACATGGCGTTCCAGGCCGCCGGGGCGCTCGCGCTGAAGGACGCGGCGGGCCGGGTGCCGATCCTGCTGCTGGAGCCGGTCGACGAGGTCGAGGTGCTGATCGCCGACGAGTACGTGGGACAGATCATGTCCGACCTCACCTCGCGGCGCGGCCGGGTGCTCGGCTCCCAGGCGGTGCCCGGCGGACGCACGATGATCAAGGCGGAGGTGCCGCAGCTGGAGATCGTCCGGTACGCGATCGACCTGCGGTCGATGTCGCAGGGCACCGGCACGTTCACCCGCGGCTTCCTGCGGTACGAGCCGCTCCCGTCGCATCTCGCCGACAAGGTCGCCGCCGACGGCAAGGACGGCTGACCGCACGCCCGCGGACGGGGTCCGGCGCGGGCCGGGCCCCGCCCGTCCCCTCCGCCGCGGTGACGCGCGGCGCCCGCGGACGCGACCTCGGGGGGAGCCGGGCTCATCCCGCAGGGTGACCCGCGATTCGGCCGCAGGACCGATGATCAGGGCCGGTCCGCGGTGGCATCGTGGTCGCACAATGGAAAACGTGGACGACCCCCGAGTCCCGGCCGCCCCCGGTCGCCGGGCGTTCATCAAGGGGTTCGGCCTGGCGGCCGCCGGAGCGGTCACGCTGGGCGCGGGGGCGGAGGCGGTCGGCGCCGTGGTCGGGTCCGGGAACCCGCCGTCGTCGGCGATGGCGGTGCCCATCGCCGGCCCGTGGCGGCCCGGGAGCGCGCATGTCGACGTGGTCTGGGGCGTCGACACCGCCCAGAAGCTCGTCGCCCTCACCTTCGACGACGGGCCGATGCCCAACTGGACGCCCATGGTGCACGACATCCTGGACGCCGAGCGGGTCAAGGCCACGTTCTTCCTCGTCGGGGAGCGGCTCGTCCGGCACGCGCGGCTCGTGCACGGGCGGATGGACCGGCACGAGGCCGGCAACCACACCTGGCAGCACCAGGACCTGTCGCGCCTCTCCGACGAGCGGGCCCTGGAGCAGCTGCGGCGCGCCCACAACGCCATCGGGCGGATCGTCGGGAAGGAGCCGCGGTTCCTGCGGCCCCCGTTCGGCCACCTGGGCGGGACCACGCTGAGCGCCGCGTGCCGGTTCGACTACGACATCGCGCTGTGGTCGATCAAGATGCTGGAGAAGACCTACGAGGACGACCCGCCGGCACTGGTGGACTACATCGTCGGCAACACCGGGCCCGGCACGATCCTGCTCGCCCACGACACCGGCAACCACGACCGCCTGGTCGCGCTGCGCAACCTCGTCCCCATGATCCGCGGCCTGCGCGCCAAGGGCTTCGAGTTCGTCACGGTCTCGGAGCTGATGAGCGTCTCGCAGGCCCCCTCCCGCGCGCCGGGCGACGGGGGCCTGCGGCGCGCCGTGCCCCCCGCCTAGGACGGCCGGCGCGCGGACGCCGGAAGGTCAGTCGTGCGGCCAGGCGTCGGCCAGCATCTGCCGGGTGTCGCGCAGGAGCTGCGGGAGCACCTTGGTGTGCCCGACGACCGGCATGAAGTTGGTGTCGCCGCCCCAGCGCGGGACGACGTGCTGGTGCAGGTGGGCCGCGATGCCGGCGCCGGCGACGAGACCGAGGTTCATGCCGACGTTGAAGCCCTGCGCGCCGCTGGCCTTGCGCAACGCCGTCAGGGACCGCTGCGTGAACGTCGCCAGCTCCACGTACTCCGGCTCTTCGAGGTCGGCGTAGTCGGCGACGTGCCGGTACGGGACCACCATCAGGTGCCCGGAGTTGTAGGGGTAGAGGTTCAGCACCGTGAACACCGACGTCCCGCGCGCGACGATGAGCCCGTCCTCGTCGCTCATCTTCGGGATCTCGCAGAACGGGCAGCCGTCGCCCGAGCCCGCGCCCGTGGGCTTGTTCTCGCCCTTGATGTAGGCCATCCGGTGCGGGGTCCACAGCCGCTGGAAGTTGTCGGGCGTGCCGGCGCCGCCCCTCTCCTCCTCGAAGCGGGGCGTGCGCTCGTTCCCGGCGCCTGCCCCGGGCGCGTCCTCGCGCCCCTGCTGCACCACGGACTCCTCCGGCTCTGCGCTCAAGGCGGCGGTCTCCTTTTGTTCACGGCCTGACCAGCAGCATAGAGAGAGACGCCCTCGGGGCTGTAGCCGGGATCCCCTAGCATGGCCCGTCGGCGGGTCTTCGGACGCGCCCGCGATCCGGTGCCTGCGTGACGTTCCGCGCGTCGCTCCGACACCATGGTCACCCGACCGAACCGCAGGGAGCGATCATGACCGGGCTCGACAAGCGCCAGACCGGGAACGCCGAGCAGGGGCCGGGGGCCGGGCCCGGACCGCGGTTCCCCGGGGCGCCCGCCGGCCGCCCGGAGACCGATCCTCCCCCCGTCACGCCGTCGCAGGGCCCTGGTTCCCCGGCCGCACCTTCCCCTGGCGTGCCGTCCTCTGGCATGCCGTCCCAGAGCGTGCCCTCCCCGAACATCTCGTCCCCGGGTGCGCCGCTTCCGGGGATGCCGCAGGGGGCGCCGCTGTCCGCGCCTCCCGCGACCGCGACGCAGCAGCCGGTGCCGCCCCCGCGGGGCGTGCTGTCGTCGGGACCGAACGCGGTGCCGATGACCATGCACGGCTCGTCCGGCGACCTCAGCGCGCCGGTGGACGGCCGCATCACGATCGGCAACGCGGTGATCGGGAAGATCGCCGCGTTCGCCGCGCTGGAGGTGGAGGGCGTCGCCGGCCTCAGCGTCCGGGAGGAGCCCGCCGCCACGGGCGTTCGCGTCGTCCAGAACGACGACGAGGTCACGCTGGACGTCGCCATCGCCGTCGAGTACGGCCTCGTGATCAAGGACGTGGCGACGAAGGTCAAGGCGAACGTGGCGCGGGTGGCGGGCATGATGCTCGGCACGCGGGTCGCCGCCGTCAACGTGTCGGTCGAGGACGTCCGTCAGGCGGGACGGGCGTAGCAGTTCTCCATCCCGCCCCCCACCGAGATCGTGGTGACCTTGACGCGCTCGACCAGCTGCGGCGCGACGCCCGTGAAGTGGAACGTCTGCGGCCCGCCGGTGCGCACGGTCCTCTGCTGGGCGGTGGGCTCCCGTCCGCGCAGTGACAGCTCCGCCCGGATCGCGCCGCTGGCGGAGACCGCGATGACGACGTCCACGCCCGTGGGAGTGGCCCGGTAGGACGCCGTCCCCTTCGGGCAGGCGCCGACGCCGCCGCTCGATCCGTTCTGGGAAGGGACCTGCGGTCCGCCGCCCGGGCCGCCGGACCCGCCGGACCCGCCGCCGGGATAGGGCCGGTCGCCTCCGGTCTGCTGCGGTGCGGGACCGGTCGGGGTGACGGGCAGGCCCTCGCCTCCGGGGAGGCCCGTCCCCGCCTCCGGCGCGGACGGGTCCGCCGGCCCCCCGGAGCCGGCGGCCCCCTTCGTGCCCTCGTCCATCAGGGGCATGAGGAGCACGATGACGGCGGCCGCGACGAGCGCCAGGGTGCCGGTGTAACCGGCGATCCGGAGCCAGAGCGACCGCCCCCGCCGCCCCGGCCTCCTGGACTTCATCTCCGCTGACTCCCCGGTCCTCGAACGTGATCGATGAGGCTACCGGCTCAGACCTGCACGCGGGTCCGCACGGCCTCGACGATCTCCTCGACCGCCTCGTCGATCGGGACGCCGTTCTTCTGCTCGCCGTTGCGGTACCGGAACGACACCGCGTCCTTGGCGACGTCGTCGTCGCCCGCCAGCAGCATGTACGGCACCTTCTGCTTCTGGGCGTTGCGGATCTTCTTCTGCATCCGGTCGGAGGAGGCGTCCACCTCGACGCGCAGGCCGTGCTCGCGCAGCCGCGCGGCGACCTTGTCCAGGTGCGGGACGTGGGCGTCGCCGATCGGGATGCCGACCGCCTGCACCGGCGCCAGCCACGGCGGCATCGCGCCCGCGTAGTGCTCCAGCAGGACGCCGAAGAACCGCTCGATCGACCCGAACAGCGCCCGGTGCAGCATCATGGGCCGCTGCCGGGTGCCGTCGGCCGCCTGGTACTCCAGGCCGAAGCGCTCGGGCTGGTTGGGGTCGACCTGGATGGTCGACAGCTGCCAGGTGCGCCCGATCGCGTCCTTGGCCTGCACGGAGATCTTGGGGCCGTAGAACGCCGCGCCGCCCGGGTCGGGGACGAGGTCGAGCCCGGTGGACTCGGCGGCGCCTCGCAGGGCGGCGGTGGCCTTCTCCCACATCTCGTCCGAGCCGATGAACTTGTCGGACTCGTCGCGGGTGGACAGCTCCAGGTAGAACTCGTTCAGCCCGTAGTCGCGCAGCAGGCCGAGGACGAAGTCGAGGAGGCGCTTGATCTCCTCGCCCATCTGGTCCTCGGTGCAGTAGATGTGCGCGTCGTCCTGGGTCATGCCCCGGACGCGGGTGAGGCCGTGCACGACGCCCGACTTCTCGTACCGGTACACCGACCCGAACTCGAACAGCCGCAGCGGCAGCTCCCGGTAGGACCGGCCGCGCGCCCGGAAGATCAGGTTGTGCATCGGGCAGTTCATCGGCTTGAGGTAGTAGTCGCCGCCGTCGACCTCCATGGCGGGGAACATGTCGTCCTTGTACCAGCCGAGGTGCCCGGAGGTCTCGAACAGGTGGCCCTTGGTGATGTGCGGGGTGTTGACGAACTCGTACCCCTCCTCCTCGTGCCGGCGGCGCGAGTAGTCCTCCATCACCTTGCGGACGGCGCCGCCCTTCGGGTGGAAGACGGCGAGGCCGCTGCCGATCTCGTTCGGGAAGGAGAACAGGTCGAGCTCGGCGCCGAGGCGGCGGTGGTCGCGCTTCTCGGCCTCCTCCAGGAACTTCAGGTACTCGTCCTGCTTGTCGCGGGACTCCCAGGCGGTGCCGTAGATCCGCTGGAGCTGCGGGTTCTTCTCGCTGCCGCGCCAGTAGGCGCCGCCCGAGCGCATGAGCTTGAACGCGGGGATGACCCGGGTGGACGGCAGGTGTGGGCCGCGGCACAGGTCCTTCCAGCGCAGCTCGCCGGACTTGGCGTCCAGGTTGTCGTAGATGGTCAGCTCGCCGCCGCCCACCTCGACCTCGGCGCCGTCGGCGGCGTCCGCGACCGGGCCGGACCCCTTCAGCCCGATCAGCTCCAGCTTGTAGGGCTCGGCGGCCAGCTCGGCGCGCGCGTCCTCCTCGGAGACGGGGCGGCGGGCGAACCGCTGCCCCTGCTTGACGATCTCGCGCATCCGCTTCTCGATGCGCTTGAGGTCGTCGGGGGTGAACGGCTCGGGGACGTCGAAGTCGTAGTAGAAGCCGTTCTCCACCGGCGGGCCGATGCCCAGCTTCGCCTCGGGGAACAGCTCCTGGACGGCCTGCGCCATCACGTGGGCGGCGGAGTGGCGCATGATCGCCCGGCCGTCGTCCGAGCCGATCCGCACCGGCTCGACGGCGTCGCCGTCGCGCAGCTCGCCCGCGAGGTCGCGCAGCTCGCCGTTGACGCGGGCGGCGATCACGGTGCGGCCGTCGGCCTCCAGCGCCTGGCCCGCGGTGGTGCCCGCCGGCACCGCCCGCTCGCTGCCGTCGAGGGTGATGCGCAGCTCAGACACGGTGGACACGGGTACTCCTCGCGATGATGGGTCGGGGTCAACGGGGTTCGATGCTATCGACTCGGGGGGTCCCCCGGACGCGTGCGGTTCCATCGGCCGCTCCTCTCGGTCGGCGGAGGGCCCGCGGCGTCCCCGGACGGCGGAAGGGCCCCGGGGATCGCTCCCGGGGCCCTTCCGCGTGCAATGTCAGGACATGCCGCCGTCGCGCCGGGAGGAACCCGGCGTCGTCGTCTCTGCGGACACGTACGGCATGGTGCCACTCTAACCGATGGGCGGGCGGGCGGCCCGGCCTTTACGCGCGGGCTCGCGGGGCGGCGAGGTCGTCCATGTCCTCCAGTTCGCGCCCCTTGGTCTCGGGGACCGCGCGGAACACGAACAGGAACGCCAGGATCGAGAACAGGGTGTAGAGGCCGTAGGCGAGGCCCAGGGAGAAGCCGGAGATGCCGGGGAACGTCGTGGTGACCACCCAGTTGGCCAGCCACTGCGAGGCGGCGGCGACGGCCAGGGCGGAGGCCCGGATGAAGTTGTTGAACATCTCGCCGAGCATCACCCACACGACCGGCCCCCACGTCGCCGCGAAGGAGGCGACGAACACGTTGGCCGCGACGAGCGCCACGGGACCGGCGACGCCGCGGAGGTCGGGCGCGCCGTCCACCACGGGGGCGGTCGCGAAGCAGAGCGTGAGGGTGCCGAGGGAGACCGCCATGCCGGCGGCTCCGGCCAGCAGCAGCGGGCGCCGCCCGATCCGGTCGACGAGCGCGATCGCGACCAGCGTGAACGCGACGTTGACGACCGAGTTGATCACCGAGGTGAGCATCGCGTCGTTCTCGGAGAACCCGACGGCCTGCCACAGCGAGGAGGAGTAGTAGAAGATCACGTTGATGCCGACGAACTGCTGGAACACCGACAGCAGGATCCCGGCCCACACGATCGGCATCAGGCCGAACCGGCCGCCGCGCAGGTCGCCGAGCCGGACGGGCCGGTCCGCGGCGATGGAGCGGACGATCTCGCTGATCTTCACGTCCACGTCGCCGCGGCCCATCACGCGCCGCAGCACCTGCCGCGCGCGGGCCGTCTCGTGCTTCTTGACCAGGTAGCGGGGCGACTCGGGGATCGTGGTGGCGATCACGCCGTACATCACGGCCGGGACGATGGCGCTGGCGAACATCCACCGCCACGCGCCGCCGCCCCAGGGGAACGTTCCGGTGGCGCCGCCGTCGGACACCCGCGCGATGACGTAGTCGACCACGAGGGCGGCGAAGATGCCGAGCACGATCGCCATCTGCTGCAGCGAGCCGAGCCGGCCGCGCAGCGCGGCCGGGGCGATCTCGGCGATGTAGGCGGGCGCGATCACCGACGCGGCGCCGATGGCGAGGCCGCCGACCAGCCGCCAGGCGGTGAGGTCCACGGCGCTGAAGGCCAGCGCGGAGCCGAGCGAGCTGACCACGAACAGCCCGGCGGCGATGAGCATCACCCGCACCCGGCCGATCCGGTCGCTCAGCGGCCCCGCGAACCAGGCCCCGGCGGCGCAGCCGAGCAGCGCGGCGGAGACCACGAAGCCGACCGCGAAGCCGCCGAGGCCGAACTCCTTCTTGAGCGCGTCGACCGTCCCGTTGATCACTGAGGAGTCGTAGCCGAACAGGAATCCGCCGAGGGCCGCCGCTCCCGCCAGCAGCGCCGCCACCGCCGCGGAGTGCGAGGTCCCGTCCTCGCGGTGCTCGTCCGCCTGCCTCGGTCCGCTGCCCGCTGCCGTCATGGAGCCCGATCTTCCCCGGGAGCCGGACCTTATGCGGGCGGCGTCCGGTCAGTCGCGCACGGCGATTCCGAGCACGTGCGGCGAGGCCGGGTTGGCCCGGCTCGGCTCGGGGAACTCGAACCGCCGCTCGGCGCGCACGGTGAAGCCGCTGCCGGCGATCCACTCGCCCGTCGGGCGCGTGACGTGGCAGCCGGCGGCGAAGAACGGCCACAGCAGGTCGGCGTAGCGCTGGAACCGCACCTTGCCGGGCGTGCCGCCCCGCACGTGCTCGTAGTAGCGCAGCTCGCCGCCCGGCTTGAGGACGCGCCGCAGCTCGGCCAGCGCCCGGATGGGGTCCCGGACCGAGCACAGCACGAGCGACGCCACCGCCACGTCGAACGACGCGTCGTCGAGGTCGAGGTCCTCGGCGAGGCCGGGGCGCACCGTGATCGGGACCGGCGCGCGGCCGGCCGCGTGGGCGGCCTTCGCGCGCAGCCGCGGCTCGGGCTCGACGGCGACGACCTCGGTGACCTCGGGCGGGTAGTGCGGGAAGTTGGCCCCGTATCCGGCGCCCACCTCCACCACGCGGCCGGACGCCCCGGCCAGCAGCTCCGCGCGGCACGCGTCGCCGCCCGCCTTGGCGCAGCCGGCGTCCAGCCGCGGATAGAGGCGGGCGAAGATCGGATGGCTCAGGTCGGTCATTCCCGCAGTCTCCGCCGCCCCGGCGATCACCGCAAGATCGGCGGCCCCGGGCTCGCCGGCCTCACCAGTCGGCGGCGGACTCGTCGGCGAGCCGGACCAGGCCGCCGCCCGAGTCGACGTCGTACCGGCGCATCGCGCTGAGCGGCGGCGAGTAGACGTGGACGCTGACGGCGGGCGCGTCCGAGGTGTTGCGCACGTCGTGGACGTAGCCCGGCCCGAAGGAGTGGGCCTGCCCGGCTCCGACGCCGCGGGCGGTCCCGATCCGCCGCGCGGCGGTGACGCGCTGCTCCTCCAGGGTCCCGAGGGCGACCGCGAACGCGCCCGCGGAGTCGCCGTGGTCGTGGAAGCCGGTCGACTGGCCGGGCAGCCAGCTGATCAGCCAGATCTCGTGGTCGGCGTCCTGGTGGACGCGCTCGTACCAGCGCCCTCTCGGGTCGAGCCGGACCCGGAGCAGCCACTCCCCCGGGTCGGCGGCGAGCCCGCGCGCCCGTTCGGCGAGGCTCCGGGGCGTGAAGGGGGCGCCCTCGGGCGCGGGCACGGTGAGGCCGGTCGTGGTGACGGTCATGCGGTCGCTCTCCTAGCGGTGTGCTGCCATTCCTCGTCGCGCTGGGCGGGACGGGCGGCGACACAGCGCGCTGGCCTGGCGGCGCAGGTCGACATGGAGGCGCTCGTGGCGGAGTCCGGTGATCGGCACGAGCACCAGCGTGGCCCAGATTCCATATAAAGTCAATCGGAAATAGCTGTTTACCGTCCCTCCCCGCCGCCGCGGGCGCCGCCCGGGCCTGATACCCAGGGGCTGGATCGGATCTCCCTCCACCGGGTCAGGCCTCCGGGGAGCCGGGCGTTCTAGGCTCGCAGCCAAATGAACGATCCAGACCGCCCCGCGACCGCGGGCCGCACCCGGCTGGCCGCCGGCGTCCGCGCCGCCCTCGTGCCCGGCCACGACGAACCGGCCGTCACGCTGCTGCCCGCCCACCCGGCGCTGCGCATCCCGATCCTGATCGTCCTGACGCTGCTGGCCGTCGGCTTCACCGCCGGGGACATCGCCATCTCCATCACGCAGTACCACGTCAACGCCCAGCTGGCCTGGCCCCTCGGCGCGCTGCAGGCGTTGCCCCTGCTGTTCGCGGCCCGCTGGCCCCTGGCCGCCTGGCGGGTCGCGGCGACCGGGCTGCTGCTGACGGTCTTCGTCCGGCACGGCGAGGGCTTCATGCCGTGGCCGGTGACGGCGATCCTCGCCCTCATCATCATCCTGTTCTTCGTCGGCGTCGGCGCCGCCCGGCAGACCACCGTCGGCGTCGGCGCGGTGACCATCGCCGGAGTGCTGGCGCCCGCCGTGCTGATCGGGATGCCCGGCTGGTTCGGCATGATCCTCGCCGGCATCGCGGCGGTCACGCTGACCTTCGGCGACGCGGTCGGCGGGCGGCACTCGGCCGTGGAGGAGCTGCGGTGGCGCGAGGAGCAGCACCGGCGCGACCTCGCCCGGCAGGCGGTGCTGGAGGAGCGGGCCCGCATCGCCCGCGAGCTGCACGACGTCGTCGCCCACCACATGTCGGTGATCGCGATGCAGGCGGAGGCCGCCCCCTACAAGATCCCCGAGCTGCCGGACGCGGCGCGGCAGACCTTCGAGGTCGTCCGGGACGCGGCCCGCGAGGCGCTGACCGAGACGCGCCGGGTCGTCGGGCTCCTGCGCGCCGACGACGAGGGCGCCGAGCGCGCCCCCCAGCCCGGCCTGGAACGGCTGGACGACCTGATCGGCGCGGCCCGCCGCTCGGGACTGTCGGTCGCGAGCACCGTCGTCGGGATGCCGCGCCCCCTGCACGCCGGGGTCGACCTGTCGGCGTACCGGATCGTCCAGGAGTCGCTGAGCAACGCCTCCCGGTACGCGCCGGGCTCCCGGGTCCACGTCGAGGTGCGGTACGGCAACGACACCCTGACGGTGACGGTCACCGACGACGGCGCCCGCAGCACGCCGGAGGAGTCGCACGGCGGCGGCCACGGGCTGGTCGGCATGCGCGAGCGCGCCACGATGCTCGGCGGCAGCCTCGACGCCGGGCCGCGCGAGGACGCCGGCTGGTCGGTCGTCGCCGAGCTCCCCTATGGCGATCCGGACTAGCCGGGGCGGGCCGGAGCATCCCGGCCGTAGGGTTGTGCCGTGACGATTCGGGTGCTGATCGCCGACGACCAGGTGATGATCCGCGACGGGCTCGCGGCGCTGCTGTCCTCCGATCCCGGGATCGAGGTGATCGGGCAGGCGGGCAACGGCCGCGAGGCGGTGGAGATGGCCCGCCGGCTCGACCCGGACGTGGTCGTCATGGACATCCGGATGCCCGAGATGGACGGCCTGGCCGCCACCGCCGAGCTGGCCGGCTCCCCCGACCCGGACGCGGACCCGGCCGGCGCCCGGCCGAAGGTGCTCATGCTGACCACCTTCGACCTCGACGAGTACGTCTACGAGGCGCTCGGCGCGGGGGCCAGCGGCTTCCTGCTGAAGGACGCCTCGGCGGCGGACCTGGTGAACGGCGTGCGGGTGGTGGCGGCGGGCGACGCGCTGCTCGCCCCGTCCATCACCCGCCGGCTGATCGGCGACTTCGCGCGCCGGCGCCGCCACCAGCGGCCGAGCCCGAAGGCGACCGCGGGCCTGACGCCGCGCGAGCTGGACGTGCTGCGGCTCATGGCCCGCGGCCTGTCCAACGCCGAGATCGCCGCCGAGCTGGTGCTGGCCGAGCAGACGGTGAAGACGCACGTCGGGCACGTGCTGACCAAGCTCGGGCTGCGCGACCGCACCCAGGCCGTCGTCTACGCCTACGAGAACGGGCTCGTCGGCTAGCGGCGGGCGCGGCTCAGCGCGACGGGTCGAGGACGAGCTTGCCGGTGGTGCGGCGGGCGCGCAGGTCCTCGTGGGCCTGCCGCGCCCCGGTCAGCCCGTACTCGCCGCCGGCGACGACGCGGACCACGCCGTCCGCGGCGAGGGCGAACAGCTCGTCCAGCGCCTGGCGCATCACGTTGCCGGGGAGCTGGAAGACGTGCGCCAGCCACATGCCGGAGATCGTGGTGGAGTGCGACATGAGCGTTGCGGGCCGGACGGGCGAGGGCTCCGTGCGCGACGCCATGCCGTAGAAGGCGAGGCGGCCGAACGGGGCCAGGGCGCGCAGGCTCTGGTCGGTCACCGTCCCGCCGGTCATCTCCAGGACGGTGTCGACGCGCCTGCCCTCGTTGGCCTCGATCAGCGCCCGGGTGAGGTCGGGCACGCCCGCGTCGATCGCGACGTCGGCTCCGAGGTCGAGGGCGAGCTGCCGCTTGCGCTCCGACGAGGCGGTCGCGATGACCCGCCCGGCGCCCCACGCCTTGGCGAGCTGCACGGCGATCGTCCCGACCCCGCCCGCGGCGGCGTGCACGACGACGGACTCGCCGGGCTCCAGGTGGACGCTGCGGCGCAGCAGCACCCACGCCGACGCCCCCTGGACGATCATGCCGAGGGCGGTGACGTCGTCGATCTCGTCCGGGACGTCCCAGGCCAGCGCCTCGGGGGCGACGGCCTTCTCCGCGTAGCCGCCGCTGCCGACGAGCGCGACGACGCGGCGGCCGTCGGGCGTGGCGCCCACGACCTCGCCGCCCGGCACCATCGGCAGCGTGGACTCCGAGAGGTAGCTGTTCTCGGCCTGGTGGGTGTCGGCGTAGTTGACGCCGGCCCGGGAGACGTCGATGAGCAGGTGCCCCGGCCCGGCGGCCGGCTCGGGAAGCTCCGCGACGGTCAGGACCTCGGGACCGCCGAACTCGGTGATCTGTATCGCGCGCATGACTCTCCTCGGAAGCTCTCGGATGCTCAGCGGGGGCCGGGGACGCCGCGGAAGCGGAACGGCTCGGACGGGCGGCCCGGCACCACGTACCACGCCTCGCCGGCGCCGCCGGCGTCCAGGATCCGCATGAACGCCTCGACCACGTCCCCCACCTCCAGGATCGGGAAGCCCGTCTTCTGGAGGTGCCCCTTCATCGGGGTCAGGATGTCCGTGTCGGCGAAGGAGGGGCACAGCGCGTTCACGCGGACGCCCTCCTCGGCGAACGCGGGGCCGAGGGCGCGGACCAGTCCGACCACGGCCGCCTTGTTCGCGCCGTATACCGGGTCGAACGGCGTCGCCGTGAGCGCGGCCATGCTCGCGGTGGCCACGATGTCGCCGCCGCCCCGGGCGCGCAGCGCGGGCAGCGCGGCGTGCGCGCCGAACACGACGCCGTCGAGGTTGATCCCCATGGCCCGCCGGTACGCCGCGAGGTCGAAGTCGTCGCCGACGCCCCCGCCGCCCGCCACCCCGGCGTTGAGGAACGCCACGTCCAGGCCCCCGAAGCGGTCGACGGCGGTCGCGACGGCGGCCTCGCTGTCGGCGGGGTCGCGCACGTCGCAGCGGACGAACGCGCCGTCCAGCTCCTCCGCGAGCGCGTCCCCGGCCTCCACGTCGACGTCGGCGAGCACGACCCGCGCGCCCTCGCGGGCGAGGCGGCGCGCCACCGCGGCCCCGATTCCGTTGGACCCGCCCGTGACCAGTGCGACCTTGCCGGTGCCGTCGAAGGGTGCCATGGGGGACTCCTCCCGAAGTAACTGACTCGTCAGTTACTCTAGCGGAATGGACTTCGGTTTGAGCGAGCGGGCCCGGGACCACCTCGGCCGCCTCCAGGACTTCATGGACTCCCACGTCTACCCGGCCGAGCCGGTCTACGCGGCCCAGCGGGCGGAGCTGCGCGCGGCGGGCCGCGAGCACCACGTCCCGCAGGTCGTCGAGGACCTCAAGGCCGAGGCGCGCGGGCGCGGCCTCTGGAACCTGTTCCTTCCCGACAGCGAGGACCCCGCGCACGGCCTCTCGGTCACCGACTACGCCTCGCTCGCCGAGCTGACGGGCCGCTCCCCCAGCCTGGCGCCGGAGGCCATCAACTGCGCGGCGCCCGACACCGGCAACATGGAGGTCCTGCACCTGTTCGGCACGCCCGAGCAGAAGGAGCGCTGGCTCGCGCCGCTGCTGAGGGGCGAGATCCGCAGCGCGTTCGCGATGACGGAGCCGGACGTGGCGAGCTCGGACGCCACCAACATCTCCACCCGCATCGAGCGCGACGGCGACCACTACGTCGTCAACGGCCGCAAGTGGTGGATCAGCGGCTCCGCCGACCCGCGCTGCAAGATCATGATCGTGATGGGCAAGACGGACCCCGAGGGCCACCCCTACCGGCAGCAGTCGATGGTGCTCGTGCCGCTCGACGCGCCCGGGGTGGAGGTCGTCCGGCCGCTGCCCGTGTTCGGCTACCAGGACCAGCACGGCCACTGCGAGATCACCTTCACCGACGTCCGCGTCCCGGTGGAGAACCTGGTCGGCGAGGAGGGCGGCGGCTTCGCCATCGCGCAGGCCCGCCTCGGCCCCGGCCGCATCCACCACTGCATGCGCGCGATCGGGATGGCCGAGCGGGCGCTGGAGCTGATGTGCGAGCGCGCGGTGTCGCGCGTCGCCTTCGGCGGGCCGCTGGCCAAGCAGGGCGTGGTGCGCCAGCAGATCGCCGAGTCGCGGATGGCGATCGAGCAGGCCCGGCTGCTCACCCTCAAGACCGCCTGGCTGATCGACGAGCACGGCGTGCAGGCCGCCCGGTCCGAGGTCGCCGCGATCAAGGTGATCGCCCCGCGCGTCGCACTGGACGTGGTGGACCGGGCGATCCAGGTGCACGGCGGCGCCGGCGTCAGCGACGACACCCCGCTCGCCGCGATGTGGGCCGGGCTGCGCACGCTGCGCCTCGCGGACGGCCCGGACGAGGTCCACGTGCGGAGCGTGGCCCGCGCCGAGCTCGGACGGTACCTCGGCACATGACGGACGGCACGGGGGAGGCGGCGCCGGGCGCGCGGCGGCGCATGCCGCACGCCCGGCGGCGCGAGCAGCTGCTCCAGGCGGCGCTGGCGGAGTTCGGACGGCGCGGCTACCACCTGACCCAGATGGAGCACGTGGCGTCGGAGGCGCAGGTGTCCAAGGCGCTGCTGTACCAGCACTTCACCTCCAAGGAGGAGCTGTTCGCCGAGGTCACCGAGGCGATCGTGGCCGAGCTCACCGGCCGGCTGAACCGGGCCGTGCTCGCCGCGCACGGTTCGGCGGACGGCATCCGGGCGATGATCCGGGTGCTGTTCGACTACGCCACCGAGGAGCCGGACGCGTGGGCCCTCGTGGTCCGGCACCTCGACAAGCCCGAGGTGGGCCTGGAGCTGCGGGAGCTGCGGGACCGGCTCGGCACCGCGTTCGCCGACCTGCTGCTGCGCCGCCGCCGCGCCGACCCGGCGCTGTCGCCAGCGGCGCTCGCGGTGAACGAGCGGCGGGCGCGGCTGCTCGTCCCGCTGATGTACGGGTCGATGCTGTCGATGGTGTCGTGGTGGCTGGAGCATCCCGACACGCCGCGCGAGCGCGCCGAGCAGATGGCCGTGGAGTTCATCTGGCTCGGCCTGGACCGGCTCCGGGCGGGCGAGCGCCTGCCGAAGGAGTGAGCGGCCCGGGGCCCGGCGGCGCCCGGCCGGCCTAGCCGAAGACGTCGTCGCGGACGAGGTCGAGGGCGGTGAGCACCGCGCCGCGCAGCACGGCGTCGCCCTCGACGCGGCTCGGCCGCACGTCGGTGGCGGCCGGGCTGAGGAGGCCCAGGTGCGCGGCGACCAGGCCCGCGAGCCGGTCGCCGCCCGCTCGGCCGAGCGCCCCGCCGAGCACCACGAGCCCCGGGTCCAGGACGGCGACGAGCACGAACACCGCCTCGGCGATGCGCCCGGCGATGGCCTCGTCGCCGAGACCCGCGACGGCCTTCTCGTCGAGCAGGGCGCAGAAGTCGGTGCCGCCGACCTTCAGCAGGCCCACCTCGCCCGCGCCGCCCGACGCGCCGCGCCGCAGCCGCCCGTCGAGGAAGAGCGCCCCGCCGACGCCGTCGTCCAGCCAGAGCAGCGCGAAGTCGTCGCGGCCGGCCGCCGCGCCCTCCCGGTGTTCGGCGATGGCGCCGAGGTTGACCTCGTTCTCCACCAGCACCGGGGCGCCCAGCCGGTCGCGCAGGGCCGCGCCGAGGTCGGGCCGGCCGCCGGGGACGCCGCTGTCGGTGGCGCGCCCGGTGCGCGGGTCGATCAGCCCGGGGGTCCCCAGCACGACCGTGTGCAGGGCGCGGCCGCCGGCCGCCTCGGTCACCGCGTCGGCGACGAGGGCGCACAGGTCGGGGGACGGGGGCAGCGGCCGCGAGGCCGATCCCGCCGGGTTGCCCGCGATGTCGGAGACGCTGACGTGCACGGCGTCGCGGCGCAGGTCGACCCCGGCGACGTGGGCGCGGTCGGCGACCAGCCCGTAGAGGCGGGCGTTCGGGCCGCGCCGGTCGGCGCCGGTCTCCCCCGCCGCCTCGATCAGCCCGCCGGCCCGCAGCCGCTCGATCAGGTCGGACACCGTCGGCCGCGACAGCCCGGTCAGGGTCCGCAGCTGCGGCGCGGTCAGCGGCCCGCGCTCCAGCAGCAGGTCGAGGGCCAGCCGGTCGTTGATCGCGCGGGCCATCGTCGGGTCGGCGGTCTTCACGGCCCCCATGCTAGTAGGCAGGGAACCTGCCCGATCCGCTTTTCATCAGGAAGGCTGCCTGTTAGTTTTTGAGATCATGAACTCCCCCCACCGCGCCATCGCGGTCGTGTTCGCCCTGCACGGCGCCGTCGCCGGCACCCTCGCCACCCGCATCCCCTGGATCCAGGACCGGCTCGACCTGTCCCCCACCCTGCTCGGCGCGGCGCTGCTCTGCCCGTCCGTGGGCGCGTTCATCGGCATGCCGACCGCGAGCCGCATCGCGCACCGGATCGGCGAGCGCCGCGCCACCCGCCTGCTGATCGCGGCCTGGTGCGCCGCCGGGGCGCTGCCCGCGCTCGCTCCCGCCCCCGCCTTCCTGTTCGCGGCGATGCTGCTGTTCGGGGCCACCGCCGGCATGTCCGACGTGGTGATGAACGCGCACGCGGTGTCGGTGGAGCGGCACCTGGGGCGGCCGGTCATGTCCGGGCTGCACGGCCTGTGGTGCGTCGGCAGCCTCGTCGCGGGCGGCATCGGGATCCTGGCCGCGCACGCGGGCGTCGACGCCCGGCTGCACCTCGGCCTGGTCGCGGCCGTGCTGCAGCCATGTTCACACCCCGCGTTCA
>NZ_JBEUPA010000089.1:0-34273 GCF_040492065.1 Actinomadura sp. NPDC000929
CCGGGGGCCCCGCGGGGGCGGACGACTCCGGCTCGGGCGCCGCGGGGCGGGACGGCTCCGGCGCGGCCTCCGGCGAGGTCAGGCGGGCGAGTGGGGCCCCGACCGGGACGCTGGTCCCGGGCTGGACGAGGAGCGCGTCGACCACGCCGTCGTCGAAGCACTCGACCTCGATGTCGGCCTTGTCGGTTTCGACGACGGCGACGGTGTCGCCCCTGCGGACCCGGTCCCCGGGCTCGACCAGCCATTCGGTGAGGGTGCCGCGGTCCATGTCGGCGCCGAGCGAGGGCATCGTGAAGTCAGGCATCGCCGCTCACCGCCCGCCGCGCGGCGGAGACGACGTCGTCCGGCTGGGGCAGCGCCGCCTCCTCCAGGTGCCGGGGGTAGGGGATCGGGATCTCGGCGCCGCACACGCGGGCGACCGGCGCGTCGAGCTCGTAGAACACCTGCTCGGTGATGCGGGCGCTGATCTCCGCGGAGAGGCTGCCCGACCGCCACGCCTCGTCCACGATCACGGCGCGGTGGGTGCGGCGGACCGAGTCCATGATCGTGGCGTCGTCCAGCGGGCGCAGCGACCGCAGGTCGACGACGTCGGCCTCGACGCCCTCGGAGGCGAGCCGCCCGGCGGCCTCCAGGGCCGTGCGCAGGGTCCCGCCATAGGTGATCAGGCTGACGTCCGAGCCGGACCGGCGCACCGCGGCGCGGTCGATGTCCACCGCCCCGGCGTCCGGCGGCAGCTCGCCGGACACGGTGTACAGGGACCCGTGCTCGAAGATCAGGACGGGGTCGGGGTCCCGCAGGGCGGTCCACAGCATGCCGCGGGCGTCCTCCAGGGTCGCGGGGGCGACGATCCGCAGGCCGGGGATGTGGGTGTACCAGCCTTCGAGGCTGTGCGAGTGCTGGGCGGCCAGCTGCCGGCCCGCCCCGGTCGTCATCCGGATCACCAGGGGGACGCCGAACTGCCCGCCGGACATGTGGGACAGCGTCGCGGCGTTGTTGAGGATCTGGTCGAGCGCGAGCAGGCTGAAGTTGACCGTCATGATCTCCACGACGGGGCGCATCCCGGCGAGGGCCGCGCCGATGCCCGCCCCGACGAACGCCGACTCCGACAGGGGCGTGTCGCGGATCCGCTCGGGGCCGAAGTCCTCCAGCAGGCCGAGGCTGACGGCGAAGCAGCCGCCGTAGCGCCCGACGTCCTCGCCCATCAGGAACACGCGCTCGTCTCTCGCCAGCGCCTCGCGCAGAGCCTCCCGCACGGCCTCGCGATAGGTGACGGGGCCTTCGGCGGACGCGTGGGCGGCGGAGGCCGTCCGGGTGGTGGTCATGGCCGCACCGCCCTCTCGGAGTAGACGAAGCGGGTCAGGTCGGCGACCGGCTCCAGCGGCGCGTCCCTCGCCGCCTCCACGGCGCCGTCGATCTCGGCGGCGATCTCCTTCTCCATCGCGGTGAGGTCCTCGTCGCCGAGGACGCCGTCGGCGCGCAGCCGGGCGGCGAGGGCGTCGATCGGGTCGTGGCGCCGCCACTCCTCGATCTCGGTCCTGGCGCGGTACCGGTCCGGGTCGTACATCGAGTGGGCCCGGTACCGGTAGGTGCGCATCTCCAGGAAGTGGGGGCCGCCGCCCCAGCGCACCGACTCGGCCGCCCGCCGCGCGGCCGCCGAGACGGCGAGCACGTCCATGCCGTCCACGGCCCACGAGACCAGGCCGTAGGACGAGGCGCGCAGGGCCAGGTCGGTCTGGGCGTGCTCGCGGGCGAGCGCGGTGCCCATCGCGTACCGGTTGTTCTCGCAGACGAACAGGACCGGCAGCCGCCAGAGCGCGGCCAGGTTCAGGCACTCGTGGAACTCGCCCTCGGCGGCCGCCCCGTCCCCGAGGAAGCACGCCGTGACCTGGTCGGCGCCGCGCATCCGGTCGGCGAGCGCCAGCCCGACCGCGAGCGGCAGCCCGCCGGCCACGATGGCGTTGCCGCCGTAGAACCGGGTCGCCGCGTCGAACAGGTGCATCGAGCCGCCGCGGCCGCGGCTGCAGCCGGTGGTCCGGCCGAACATCTCCGCCATGACCGCCTCGGCCGGGATGCCGCGCGCGAGGGCGTGCCCGTGCTCGCGGTAGGTCGTGACGACGGCGTCCCGCGGCCCGAGCGCGGGCATCACCCCGGCGGCCACGGCCTCCTCGCCGATGTACAGGTGCATGAAACCGCGGATCTCGGCCGCGCTGTACAGCTCGACGCAGCGCTCCTCGAAGCGCCGGATGCGCAGCATCTCCCGCAGCAGGGCCCGGCGCTCCTCGTCCTGCGGCGCGGCATCGCTCCGGCCGGCCGCGGGGCCGGGGCCGGTCTCCGCCGTCTTCTTCCTGGTCATGGGCTCTGCTCCAGTGTCGACAGGTCCCCTTCGGGCAGGCCGAGCTCGCGCGCCTTCAGCAGGCGGCGCATCACCTTGCCGCTGCGGGTGTGCGGGAGGTGCGGGTCGAACGCGATCTCCTTGGGCGCCAGCGAGGCCAGCCGCCGGCGGCCGAACGCGACCAGCTCGCGGCGCGTCTCCTCGTTCGCCTCGTGGCCCGGGCGCAGGGTCACGAACGCCTTGACCACCTCCCCCGCGACCGGGTCCGGCCGGCCGATGACCCCCGCCTCGGCGACGGCCTCGTGCTCCATCAGCGCGCTCTCGACCTCGAACGGCCCGATGAGGTGCCCGGCCGACTTGATCACGTCGTCGGCGCGCGCGACGAACCAGTAGTAGCCGTCGGCGTCCCGGCGGGCGATGTCCCCGGTGAGGTACCACCCTCCGGCGAACGCCTCGGCGTAGCGCGCCTCGTCGTGCAGGTAGCCCCGGAACATCGACGGCCATCCGGGCCGGAGCGCGAGCTCGCCCTCGGCCTGCGGGCCGGGCGCCGCCGCCACCCGCCCGTCGGCCGACACCCGTGCGCGCCCGTCCGGGCCGCGCTCCAGCAGGGCGACCTCCACGCCGGGCACCGGACGCCCCATCGAGCCGGGCCTGATGTCCATGGACGCGTAGTTGCCGATCATGATCGCGCCGGTCTCGGTCTGCCACCAGTTGTCGTGGACGGGGAGGCCGAACGCCGTCACGCCCCACACGACGGCCTCGGGATTGAGCGGCTCCCCCACGCTGGCGACGAACCGCAGGGCGGACAGGTCACGGTCGCGCGCCGGCCCGGTCCCGTACCGCATCAGCATCCGCAGCGCGGTCGGCGCCGTGTACCAGACCGAGACCCGCTGCTCCTCCAGGATCCAGTACCAGCGCCGCACGTCGAACTCCGCGGCGTCCACCAGCAGCGTCGCGCCGTGGGTGAGCGGGGCGATGATCCCGTAGGAGGTGCCGGTGACCCAGCCGGGGTCGGCCGTGCACCAGAACACGTCCCCGCGCCGGAGGTCCAGCGCGTACGCGGCGGTCGCGTGATGCGCCACGACCGCCTCGTGGACGTGGACCGCGCCCTTGGGTGTCCCGGTGGTGCCGCTGGTGAAGTGCAGCAGCGCCATGTCCTCGGGGCCGGTCGGTGGGATCTCGAAGAACGGGTCGGCGCCGTCCATGGCCTCCCGGTACGAGACCGTTCCGGGCGGCGCGTCCGACCCGCCGACGACCAGCACGTGCCTCAGCCCCGGGAGCTCCCCCCGGATCTGCGCGATCTTCCTCGCGTACAGCTCGGGGCTGGTGACCAGCACCTTCCCGTCGCCGAGCCGGAGCCGGTCGCGGATCGGCTCCGGCCCGAACGCGGGGAACAGCGGCGCGAGGACGCTGGTGTTCTTCAGCGTCCCCAGCGCCGCGACGTAGAGCTCCGGAACGCGTCCCAGCAGGGAGAAGACCCGCTCCCCCTTGCGGACTCCGAGCGCGCGCAGCACGTTGGCGAACCGGGAGGTCTCCTCCCGCAGCCGCGCGTAGGTGAGTTCGGTGGTCTGGTCGTGCCGGTCCAGGCAGCGCAGCGCCACGCGGTCGGCGAGCGGCCCGTCGGCGTGCCGGTCGACCGCCTCGTGGGCGATGTTGAGGCCCCGGCCGCCCGGAAGGCCGTCCATCGCGGCGCGCGCCTCGTCCCAGCGGAAGCGGTCGTAGACCTTCCCGTAGTCGTCCAGGTTCGGCGGGAGGCCCGGGCGCCCGGCCTTGGTGATGGGTTCCCAGCCCATGCGGCTCACCTCGTCGAAGAAGACCGCGATCCCCCGGCGTTCACGCGCGTCCCGCGAGCTGGGCGATGTCCCTGTCCGCGACGCCGTGGAGGCGGCCGGCCAGATCGGCGAGCGCCCGGCTCACGGCGAGCTCGTCGCCGATCTCCGGAACCTCGCGGTCCGCCGGGTTGCGGCGCGCGTGCCCGCGCCCGGTGGTCCTCTTCTCGCCGCCGCTGAACAGGACCGCGTGCGCGACGGTGTCCATGCCCTCCTCGGTGATGTAGAGCTCGACGCTCCACTCCTTGGCCTTCATGACGAACCTCCTTCGCTCGGCCGTTCACCCTCCATCGTCGGAAGGCGGCCGGAGCGGCCCTAGGGGCGGAAGTCCCGAATCCGCTGATCAGACCGTCCGGAGGGACCTTCGGCCCCGGTCCGCGGGACCGATGGAGGCGCGCGGCCGCTCTGGCGCGGGGAAGGCTCGCCCCGAACAGCGGCGGATCGACGGGCGCGAGGACGGACCCCATGAGCGGCGGACTGCTGACCGACCTGTACGAGGTGACGATGGCGGCGAGCTACCTGCGCCGCGGCATGGCCGGGCCCGCGACGTTCAGCCTCTTCGTCCGGAAACTGCCCCGCGACCGCGGCTTCCTGATCGCCGCCGGGCTGGAGGACTGCCTGTCGTTCGTCGAGGACTACCGCTTCTCCCAGGAGGACCTCGACTACCTGGCGGTGGAGCAGGGGCTGGACGACGCCTCGCTCCGCGCGTTCGAGCGCCTCCGGTTCACCGGAGAGGTCCGGGCGGTCCCCGAAGGGCGCGTCGTCTACCCGGGCGAACCCCTCCTGGAGGTCACCGCGCCGATCGCGGAGGCCCAGCTGGTGGAGACCGTGCTGCTCAACCACATCACGTTCCAGACAACGGTGGCCACGAAGGCCGCCCGCTGCGTGCGCGCGGCCGCCGGCGCGCGGGTCATCGACTTCTCCTTCCGCCGCACGCAGGGGGTGGACGCGGCGATGGCCGTCGCGCGGGCCTCCTACCTCGCCGGTTTCGCCGGCACCAGCAACGTCGAGGGGTCCCGGCGGTACGGCGTCCCGGCGACCGGCACGATGGCCCACTCCTACATCGAGGCCTTCCCCGGCGAGGGCGAGGCGTTCGCGGCCTTCGCCGCCGACTTCCCCGAGCGCACCACGCTCCTGGTCGACACCTACGACACGCTCGGCGGGGTCGCCGCTGCCATCCGCACGGCCCGCCGGGCGGGGCTGCCCTCCCTGGCGGGGATCCGGCTCGACTCCGGCGACCTCGGCGACCTGGCGGTCAGGGCCCGCTCGATGCTGGACGAGGCCGGCATGACCGGCACGCGGATCGTGGCCAGCGGCGGGCTGGACGAGTACCGGATCGCGGACCTGGCCGCGGCCGGCGCGCCGATCGACGTGTACGGGGTGGGGACGAGGATGGGCGTGTCCGCGGACGCCCCCTACCTCGACAGCGCCTACAAGCTCGTCGCCTACGAGGACCGCCCCGTGATGAAGCTGTCCACCGGCAAGATCACCGCCCCGTGCGCCAAGCAGGTCTACCGGGGCCCGGACGGCGACGTGGTCGCGCTCCGCGACGAGCCCGCTCCGGACGGCATGGAGCCGCTGCTCGTCCCCGTCATGGAGGCGGGACGCCGCCTCGCGGGCCCCGAGCCGCTCGAAGCCGTGCGCGCGAGGTGCGCCGCCGAGATCGCCGCCCTGCCCGACCGGATCACGCGGCTCCGCGCCCCCGAGACCCGTCCCGTCCGGCTGAGCACGCGCCTCCGGCGGGTTCGGGACCGGCTCTACGAGGAACTCGCCGCAGGGCATCGGGCCGCCGGCGACGGTCCTCTCCAAGGACGGTGACCGCCGGATCGGGCCGGCGCCCTACCGGGGCCCGCCGACGACGGCCACCGGGCACTCGGCGTGGTGGATCACCCCGTGGCCGACGGAGCCGAGCCGGAACAGGCCCCAGCGGTGGGGGTGCGCGCCGACGACGACCAGATCCGCCGAGCGCGACACCCTGGTCATCTCGGACACCGGGTGCCCGACCAGGACGTCGTTGACCACGTCGACCAGCGGATACCTCTCGTGGAGGGGGGCGTAGGCCTCGATGACCCGCGCCCGCCGCTCGTCGTTGAGGCGCTCCTCGTCGAGGGCGTATCCGGCCTCGGCCATGTCCACGGAAAGCTGCCACGCGTGCACGACGCGCAGCCGCGCCCCGCGGACGGCGGCCGCGTCGAAGGCGTACCTGAGCGCCTCTCCCGGCTCCTCGGCGAGGTCGTGCCCGACGACGACCTCACCGCCGCCGCCGACGCCGCCGCGCACGATCACCAGCGGGACGGCGGTCCGCCCCGCCATGCGCAGGGCGACCGAGCCGAGCCGGAGCCCGGCGAAGCCGCCGTGCCCGCGGTGCCCGAGCACCAGCTCGAACGCCTTCTCCGCCTCCTCGCGCAGCGCGTCCGGCGTCGCGTTGACGGCCAGGGCGGTCGTCACCCGCAGCTCCGGCCTGCGCTCCAGGACGCGGCCCTCGGCCTCCAGCAGCACGGCGTGCCCGGCCGGCGAGGAGCGCTCGGACGGGACCGGCAGCTCGAACCGGCGGACCTGGTACGGCCAGATCTGCGCCGCGTGGACGATGTGCAGGGGCCGGTGCCGCAGCGCCGCCTCGCCCGCCGCCCAGTCGACGGCGCGGGCCGCGGCGGCGGACCCGTCGGTCCCCACGACGATCGGTGCGGACATGGCTCCTCCGACGATCACACGCCCTCTCCCGGCCTCCCTCCAGCCTTCGCGGACGTGCCCGGCTCGGGACAGGGACCAAGGTCCGCCGCGCCGGGGACCTTCGGCGCCGCCGGTCCGCGCCTGATCTTGACCGTTCCCACGGTATGCGCATCCCGTCACCAGGGCAGGTCACGGCAGGTGGAGGCACGGAAAGGCGTCACGCCCGAAACGCTGGCGCGGGAGCGGTTCTTCTCCGGCATGCCCGAACGGCACCACGCCGCCCTGGCCGCCACGGCCCGGGCCGCGGACGTCCCGTCCGGGCATCGCTTCTTCGAGGAGGGCTGGGCCGCCGAGCACTTCTGGCTCCTGCGTTCCGGGACGGTCGCCCTCGACCTCCAGGTCCCCGGACGGGGCGCGGTGGTGGTGGAGACGCTCCCGGCCTCCTCGGTGCTGGGCTGGTCCTGGATGTTCCCTCCGCACGTGTGGAGGTTCGGCGCCGTCTCCACCGAGCCGGTGCGGAGCCTCCGGTTCGACGGGGCCGAGGTCCGGGAGCTGTGCGCCGCGGACCTGCGGCTCGGCTACGACCTGACCCTCCGGTTCGCCGCCGTGCTGCTGGACCGCCTCGAAGCCACCCGGGTCCGCGTCCTGGACCTGTACGCGCACCCGGAGCAGCGGGCGTGAGCCCGGCCGGCGCGGACGGCCCCATGGCTCCCGTCCCCTACCGCGTGACGGCCCGGCGCGCGGAGACCGCCGACACGGTGACGCTCAGGCTGGAGCCCGTCGCGGCGGCGCTCGCCGAGCCGGCGCCGGGCCAGTTCACGATGATGTACGCGTTCGGCGTGGGCGAGGCGCCGATCTCCGTCAGCCGCGTCGGGCCGGGCATGGGTTCCGAGTCCTCGCGGGCGCTGGAGCAGACGGTCCGCGCCGTCGGCGCCGTGACCCAGGCCGTGTGCGCGGCGCGGCCCGGCGAGGTCCTCGGGCTGCGGGGCCCGTTCGGGGCCGGCTGGGGGCTGGACGAGGCCCGCGGCCACGACCTGGTCGTGGCGGCGGGCGGCATAGGCCTGGCCCCGCTGCGGCCGGTGGTGCTGCGGGCCCTGGCCGACCGGGACGCCTTCGGCCGCATCGCCGTCCTGATCGGCGCCCGCACCCCCGGCGACCTGCTGTTCGGCGGGGAACTGGACGCCTGGCGGGCGCGCGGCGCCCAGGTCGAGGTCACGGTGGACCGGCCGGCCCCCGGCTGGAGCGGCCAGGTCGGCCTGGTCACGGCCCTGGCGGGCGCCGCGGACGTCGACCCGGCCCGGACCGCCGCCTTCGTCTGCGGACCGGAGATCATGATGCGCCTCACCGCGCGGGCGCTCACCGGGCTGGGGGTGCCCGCCGGGAACGTCCGGCTCTCCCTGGAGCGCAGCATGCGGTGCGGGGTCGGCTGGTGCGGGCACTGCCAGCTCGGCCCGCTGCTGGTCTGCCGGGACGGGCCGGTCGTGCCCTACCCGCGCGCCGCCGCGCTGATGACCGTCAGGGAGCTGTAGCCCATGGGACGACCGACGCTGGCCGTGTGGAAGTTCGCCTCCTGCGACGGCTGCCAGCTCACCCTCCTGGACTGCGAGGACGAGCTGCTCGCGCTTACGGGCGAGATCGAGATCGCGCACTTCCTGGAGGCGTCGAGCGCCGCCGGGGAGGGCCCCTACGACGTGTCGCTGGTGGAAGGGTCGATCACCACGCCCGCGGACCTGGACCGCGTCCGGCACGTGCGGGCGGTCTCGCGGAAGCTGGTCACGATCGGCGCGTGCGCGACCGCCGGGGGGATCCAGGCGCTGCGCGACTTCGCCGACGTGGAGGAGTTCGCCTCGCTCGTCTACGCGCGGCCCGAGTACGTCGCCACGCTGGCGCGGTCCACGCCCATCGCCGCGCACGTCCCCGTGGACTTCGAGCTGCGGGGATGCCCGATCGACCGCCGCCAGCTCCTGGAGGTGCTCGCGGCGCACCTCGCCGGCCGCAAACCCGACGTGCCGTCCCACAGCGTCTGCTTCGAGTGCAAGATCCGCGGAAACGTCTGCGTGATGGTCGCCCGCGGCACCCCGTGCCTCGGCCCGATCACCCAGACGGGCTGCGGCGCGATCTGCCCGGCGTACGGGCGGGGCTGCTACGGCTGCTTCGGCCCCGCCCCCGCGTGGAGCGGGGGGCGGCCCAACACGCGCGGGCTGCTGCCCTGGCTCGACATGTCCGAGGACGAGGCGGACCGCGTGCTGTCCACCTTCAACGTCACCGCCTTCCGCGAGGAGGCCCCGGCCGGGGGAGGCGGCGATGACGCACCGCAATGAGAGGACGCTCGCCGTCGGCGCCCTCGCGCGGGTCGAGGGCGAGGGCGCCCTGTACGTCCGCGTGCGCGGCCCGGACGTCGAGGAGGTGCGGCTCGAAATCTACGAGCCGCCGCGCTTCTTCGAGGCCTTCCTGCGCGGCCGCGCCCACACCGAGCCGCCCGACATCACCGCCCGGATCTGCGGGATCTGCCCGGTCGCCTACCAGATGAGCGCCTGCCAGGCCGTCGAGGCCGCCTGCGGCGTGACCGTGGACCCGGCCATCGGCGAGCTGCGGCGCCTGCTCTACTGCGGTGAGTGGATCGAGAGCCACACCCTGCACATCTACCTGCTGCACGCACCGGACTTCCTCGGCTATCCCGGCGCGGTCGAACTGGCCCGCGACCACCGCGCCGCCGTGGAGCGGGGGCTGCGGTTGAAGAAGGCGGGGAACGCGCTCATGGAGTTCCTCGGCGGCCGCGCGATCCACCCGGTGAACGTCCGCGTCGGCGGGTTCTACCGGACCCCCGCGCCCACCGAGCTGGCACCACTCGCGGAGACGCTGCGGCGGGCGCGCGACGACGCCCTGGCCACCGTGGAATGGGCGGCGGGCTTCGAGTTCCCCGACTTCGACCACGGTCACGAGTTCCTCGCGCTGACGGCCGATCGCTACCCGCTGGAGCGCGGCACCGTCCGCGGCGGCACGGGGCGCTCCTTCCCCGCCGCCGAGTTCGAGCGCAACGTCGTCGAGGAGCAGGTCCCGCACTCGACCGCGCTGCACGCCCGCTTCGCCGACGGCGGCCGCTACCTGACCGGTCCCCTGGCCCGCTACTCCCTCAACCGCGACCGGCTGTCCCCGCTCGCCCTGGAGGCCGCCGACCGGGCCGGGCTCGGCCCGGAGTGCCGCAACCCGTTCCGCAGCATCCTGGTCCGGGCCGTCGAGGTCGTCTACGCCGTGGACGAGGCCCTGCGGCTCATCGCCGGCTACGAGCCGCCGTCCCGCCCGGCGGTGCCGGTGCCCCCGCGCGAGGGGACCGGCCACGGCGTCACCGAGGCTCCGCGCGGCCTGCTCTACCACCGCTACGACCTGGGCCCGGACGGGCTCATCAGGGCCGCCCGCATCGTCCCGCCGACGTCTCAGAACCAGGCCGCCATCGAGGACGACCTGCGCCGCTTCGTCGCGGCCCGCCTCCACCTCGACGACGAGGCCCTGACCCGCCGCTGCGAGCAGGCGATCCGCAACTACGACCCATGCATCTCCTGCTCCACCCACTTCCTCGACCTGACCGTGGAGCGGTCGTGACCCTCGTGATCGGCGTCGGCAACGACTTCCGCCGCGACGACGGCGCCGGACCCGCCGTGGTCGCGGCGCTCCGCGGCCGCGTCGAGGCCGGGCTCGCCGTCACCGACGGCGAGCCCGCGAGGCTCGTCGCCCTGTGGGCGGGCGCCGACCTCGCGATCGTCGTGGACGCCGTGCGCGCTCATCCGCCCACACCCGGCAGGGTCCGCGAACTGGACGCCGAGACCGCGGCGCTCGTCGCGCGGCCGGTGACCGACCACGCCCTCGGCCTCGGCGACGCCGTCGCGCTCGGGCGGGCCGTGGGCCAGATGCCCGCCCGTCTCCGCGTCCTCGCGATCGAGGGCGCCGACTTCGGGTTCGGCCAGGGCCTGACCCCGAGCGTCGCCGCCGCGGTCGGCGCGGTCGCCGACCGCCTGGCGGACGCGCTCACGATGGACGACCACGCAGGAAGGAAGAACGGATGACCGCTCCGACGAGCACGTCGAAGCCCGGCGGCCCCGCGGCGCTGGAGCTGAGGAGCCTCCGCCCGCTCTGCGAGGCGCTGCGGCGCGCGGGCTACACCGTCATCGGCCCGACCGTGCGCGACGACGCGATCGTCCTCGCCGAACTCGACTCGGCCGACCGCCTGCCCCACGGCTGGGGCGTCACGCTCAGCGCCGGCGCCTACCGGCTGCGGCGGCGGGAGGACGGCGCGGCCTTCGCGCACGCGGCCGGACCGCAGTCCTGGAAGCCGTTCCTGCACCGGTCGAAGGTCAAGCTCTGGGAGGCGGACCGGACGGAGGACGGGTTCGAGGTCCGGGAGCACGCGCCCGAACCGGCCCGGCTCGCGCTGCTCGGCGTCCGGCCCTGCGACCTGCGCGCGATGGCGATCCAGGACCGCGTCCTCATGGGCGGCCGCCACGTCGACCCCTCCTACGAGGCGCGGCGGCACGACAACTTCGTCATCGCCGTCAACTGCACAGAGCCCGGCGGGACGTGCTTCTGCGCCTCCATGGGCACCGGCCCTCAGGCGGGCCCCGGCTACGACCTCGCGCTCACCGAACTGGTCGGCGAGGGCGGCCTCCGCTACGTCGTCGACGTCGCGACCGAGGCGGGCGCCGCCCTGATCGACGGCCTGGACTGCGCCCCCGCCGAGGCCTCCGACGTCGACCGCGCCCGCGCCGAGGTGTCGGCGGCCGCCGGCCGGATGGGCCGGGAGATGCCCGCCGCGGGGCTGCGCGAGCTCCTGGCCGGGACCCTGGAGGCCGACCGCTGGGACGAGGTGGCCGAACGCTGCCTGAGCTGCGGAAACTGCACGATGGTGTGCCCGACCTGCTTCTGCACGAGGGTCGCCGACACCACCGACCTGACCGGCGACCACGCCGAGCGCTGGCAGCTCTGGGACTCCTGCTTCGACCCGGACTTCACCCATCTGCACGGGGGCGACGTCCGGGCGTCCGCCAAGAGCCGCTACCGCCAGTGGCTGACCCACAAGCTCGGGACCTGGCACGACCAGTTCGGCTCCTCCGGCTGCGTGGGCTGCGGCCGGTGCATCGTCTGGTGCCCGGTCGGCATCGACCTGACCGTGGAGGTCGCGGCCCTGCGCACCGAGGCCGCCGGGGAGGGCCCGGGAGGCCCAAAGACCCAAAAATAGGAGCAATTCGCCTCTGACCGCCCAGCCGGCCCCGCGCGAGCCTGGTGGCATCGGTAGGAGGCTCGCGATGAAGCAGACGTTCAGATTCGGCACCTTCCGCGGGATCCCGGTCGGGATGCACTGGTCGGTTCTGGTGATCATGCTGGTGATCGCCGAGATCCTCGCGCGCTCGGTGCTGCCCACCGCCGACCCGGGCGCGTCCTCCGGCGTGCGCTGGACGGCGGCCGTGGTGGCCGCGGTGCTGTTCATGGGCTCGCTGGCCGCGCACGAGTTCGCGCACGCGCTGGTCGCCCGCCGCCGCGGCGTGCGGGTCGGCTCGATCACGCTGTGGGCGCTCGGCGGCCTCGCGGAACTGGACGGCGAACCCGGCACCGCCCGCGACGATCTCCAGATCGCCGGGGTCGGCCCGCTGACCAGCGCGGTGGCCGGGGCGGCGTTCGCCGGGGCCTGGGCGGCCGGGCACGCGCTCGGCGCCCCCGTCATCGTCACCGCCTCGCTGAGCTGGCTGGCGGCGACCAACCTCCTGATCGCGGTGTTCAACCTGCTCCCCGGCGCGCCGCTGGACGGCGGGCGCATCCTGCGCGCGCTGCTGTGGGGCCGGAGCGGGGACCGGGCCGCCGCGACCCGCAGCGCCCAGCGCGCCGGGATGGTGCTCGGCCAGGTCATGATCGGCGCAGGTCTGCTGACGCTGCTGCTGTGGAGCTGGTTCAACGGGCTGTGGCTGGCCGTGGTCGGCTGGTTCATCGCCGGCTCGGCGCGGGCCGAGGCGCGCTTCACCGACCTGCGCGAGGCCGCGAAGGACCTGCGGGTCGCCGACGTCATGACGCGCGACCCCGACCACGGCTGGGCGTGGCAGCCCGCGGCCGCGTTCGTCCAGGACGTGGCGGTGCGGTCGCACCAGACGGTGTTCCCGGTCGTGAGCGTGGCCGGGGACCCCGTCGGCGCCGTCACGGTGGACCGGCTGTCCCGCGTCCCGGAGCGGGAGTCCGGCGTCACCCTGGGCGATCTGAGCGTGCCGCTCGGCGCCGACCGGATCATCGACCCGGAGCGGCCGGCGGACGTCCTGCTCCAGATGGCCCCCGTGGCGGGCAGCCTCGTCGCGGTCGTCGCCGCCGACCACCACCTGCTCGGGATCGTCACCACCGACGACCTCCAGCGGATGATGCGCCGGACCCGGCTCAGCCGCGGCAGCCCCGCCCCCGCCTGAGCCCCGAGCCCGGAAGCGCCGGTCCCGCCGGCGGCGGGAGCCGCCGGCGGGACCGGCGCTGGGGTCAGTGGGCGGGAACGACGGCGACGGGGCACTGCGCGTGGTGGATGACCCCGTGGCAGGTCGACCCGAGCTGGGGAGCGCTCCAGCGCCGGTCGTGGGCGCCGACCACCAGCAGGCGGGCGCTCCCCGACGCGTTGGCCAGCGCGGTCACCGGATGCTCCAGGACGATCTCGTCGGTGACGTCGACCCCCGGATGCGTGCGCCGCACGGGCTGGTAGGCCGCGGCGACCTCCTTGCGCAGATCGTCCTCGATCTGGTCGGCGTCGACGGCGTAGCCGGCCTCGATCAGCGTCGCGAACGTCTGCCACGCGTGGACGACGCGGAGGCGGGCGCCGTGGAGCGCGGCCGCCTCGAAGGCGTAGTCGAGGACCGGATCCATCTGCCGGGCCAGGTCGATCCCCACCACGACCTCGCCGCGGTCGGCCCCGCCCCCGCGAACGATCACGACCGGCACCGCGGAGTGGCCGGCCAGGCGCAGGCTGGTGGACCCCAGCATCAGGCTGGAGAAGCCGCCCCGGCCGCGGCTGGCCACCACCAGCTCGAACGCCTTCTCCGACTGCGCCCGCAGGGCCTGCCACGCCTCCTCGGCCACCAGCTCTGTGGTGATCTCCAGGTCCGGCCACCGCTCCCGGATCCGCTCGCGCGCGGCCGCCAGGAGCGTGCGCCCCGCGCGGGTCATGCGCTCGGCGGTGTCGGGCGGCGCGAACAGCGGCGTCTTGTAGGGCCAGCTCTCCACGGCGTGGACGATGTGCAGGGGGCGCTCACGCGAGGCGGCTTCGGCGGCGGCCCAGTCGAGGGCGCCCGCCGCCTCGTCGGAACCATCGGTCCCGACGACGATCGGCTCGGACATCGGTTCTCCTCCCGGCTCAGCGGCTGTCGCTTCCTTCGGCGCGACCCCGCGCAGAGCGGCGCGGCCGCTCCTTTCCACGCTCCATCGCAGGTCACGCGCGCCCCTAGGGACTAAGGTCCCCATCTCAGGCACCCCCTCGTCCCGCCGGTGACGAGCCGACCGCCCCTGCGGCCCCCGGTCGCGGCCTGCAAGCGTGGACGGCACGGACTCACACAGGCGGCGAGGTGGGATGTCGGTCAAGGGCGCGTTCACGCGCAACGCTCACGAGACGCTCTTCGCGCTGACCGGCGGCGGGCTGGCGGCGGGCGCCGCGCTCCGCTGGTCGGTGGGCTCCGGCGCCGCGGACCTGGCCTGGCTGCTGGCCACGGCGGTCGCGCTCTGCCCCGCCGTGTGGTGGGTCGTGGAGGGGCTCCTGCACCGCAGGTTCGGCAGCGATGTGATCGCCGTCCTGGCGCTGGCCGGGACGATCGCGGTCGGCGAGCCCTTCGCCGGCGCCGTGATCGCCGTGATGCTCACCGGGGGCCGGCTGCTGGAGGAGCGGGCGGGGCGGCGCGCCCGCCGCGACCTCGGGGCGCTGCTGTCGCTCGCGCCCCGGGTGGCGCACCGCCGGACCGGCACCGGCCTCGACACCGTCGACGTCTCCGAGGTGCGGCCGGGCGAGCTGCTGCTGGTCCGCGCCGGGGAGACCGTGCCGGTGGACGGGCTGGTGGAGCGCGGGACGGCGGTGCTGGACGAGTCGACGCTCACCGGGGAGCCGCTGCCGGTGGAGCGCCCCGCGGGAGACGCGGTGCGCGGCGGCACGGTCAACGCCGGGGACCCGTTCGAGCTGCGCGCGACCAACGACGCCCGGTCCAGCACCTACGCCGGGATCGTCCGGCTGGCCGAGGAGGCCGCGGCCGGGAACGCGCCGTTCATCCGGATGGCCGACCGGTACTCGGCCCTCTTCATCCCCGCCACGCTGCTGCTGGCCGGCGCGGCGTGGATCGCCGCCGCCGACCCCGTCCGGGCGGTGGCGGTGCTGGTCGTGGCCACTCCCTGCCCCCTGATCCTCGCGGCGCCCATCGCCTTCGTCTCCGGCCTGTCGAGATGCGCGCGGCGGGGCGTGGTCGTGAAGGGCGGCGGCACGCTGGAGCGGCTCGCGGGGGCGCGGGTGCTGCTGTTCGACAAGACCGGCACCGTCACCACGGGCCGTCCCGCGCTCACCGAGATCATCCCCGCCGATCCGGCCCGCGGCGAGGACCCCCTGTTCCTCGCGGCCTCCCTGGACCAGGTGTCCCCGCACGTGCTGGCCTCGGCGATCGTCCGCGGCGCCCGCGAGCGCGGGATGCGCCTCGCCGCTCCGGAGGACGTCGCCGAGCGCGCCGGGCAGGGGGTGCGGGGAACCGTCGAAGGCCACCGGGTGAGCGTCGGCAAGGCGAGCTGGGCCGGGCGGGCCGACCCGGCGTGGCTGGAGCGGGTCCGCGGCCGGGCCGCCGCGCGCGGCGCGATCACCGTGTTCGTCGGCGTGGACGGCCGGCTCGCGGCCGTCCTGCTGCTGCGCGACCGCGTGCGGCCCGACGCGGCGCGCACGTTCCGGCTGCTGCGCCGGGCGGGGATCGGCCGGGCGGTGATGGTGACCGGCGACCGCGCGGACGTCGCCGGTCCGATCGGCCGGCTGGTGGGGGCCGACGCCGTGCACGCCGGCCTGTCGCCGGCCGGGAAGGTCGAGGTCGCCCGGGACGAGAGCGCCCGCGCGCCGACCGTGATGGTCGGCGACGGAGTCAACGACGCCCCCGCGCTGGCCACCGCGGGCGTCGGCGTCGCGCTCGGCGCCCGCGGCGCCACGGCCTCGTCCGAGGCGGCCGACGTGGTCATCACCGTGGACCGCCTGGAGCGGCTGGCCGAGACGCTCGCGATCGCGCGGCGCACCCGGTCGGTCGCGCGCCAGAGCGTGCTCGCCGGGATGGGGCTCGCGCTGGCCGCGATGGTCGTCGCGGCGCTGGGGTTCCTGACCCCGGCGGCGGGGGCGCTGCTCCAGGAGGGCATCGACGTGGCGGCGATCCTGTCCGCCCTGCGCGTGCTCGGTCCGGGCCGCGACCGGGCGCCGCGTCTGCGCGGCGACGAGGCCGAACTCGTCCGGCGGCTGGACGAGGAGCACCGCGCGCTGTGGCCGCGGATCGAGCGCCTTCCCGCGCTGGCGGGCGCGGCGGCCGGTCCCGCCGGACGGCGCCGGGACGCCGCCCTGGACGCGCTCTCGGAGTTCCTGGCGGACCTGGAGGTCCACGAGCGCAAGGACGAGCGGCTGCTCTACCCGGCGGTCGCGCGCGCCCTCGGCGGTTCCGACCCCACCGGGGCCATGAGCCGCGGGCACGCCGAGATCGCCGAGCTGGCGCGCCGGATCGGCGCGCTGACGGCGGAACTGCGCACCGCGCCGGCGGCGCCGGAGCCCGCGGACGACCTGCGCCGGACCGTGCAGGAGCTCTACGCCGTCCTCCGCCTGCACTTCGCCCAGGAGGAGGAGAACTACTTCGTCCTCGCCGACGTCCACGACCAGGCCGGCCCCTGACCGGCCGATCACCTGCCGCCCCTCCCCGTTCGGCCCCGCACACCCGGGACGTTCGCCCCTGGGGGCGGGCGCCGCCGGAGACGAGGCTTGAGGCAGACACCGCCGGAGGTGAGGAAATTGACAATCTTGGTGGCGTACGCGAGCGCCAACGGCTCCACGCGGAGCATCGCCGAGCGGACCGGCGCGGTGCTGGCCGAGCGCGGGCTCCGGGCGGACGTCCGCCCCATGGCCGAGGTGGAGGACGCCGGAGCCTACGAGGCGTTCGTGCTCGGAAGCGCGATCCACGACCGCGCCTGGCTTCCCGAGGCGCTCGACTTCCTCGCGCGCGAAGGGGACGCCCTCGCCCGCCGGCCGGTGTGGCTCTTCAGCGTCGGGATGCCGGCCGCCCTGCGCGGACCGTGGCAGCACTTCGGCGCCAAGGAGGAGGGCCTCCTGCGGGACGACCTGCGGACGAGGGTCGACGCCGTCGACCACCGCCTGTTCTCGGGTGTCTTCCTCCGCGAGCACACGTCCCTGGTCGGGCATCTGCTCTTCCGGGCGCTGGGATGCCGGTACGGCGACTACCGCGACTGGTCCTGGATCGACACCTGGGCGTCGACGATCACGGCGAGGCCGGCGCTCTCCGGGCGGCTCCGCCCGCGTCCGCGCGCCGGTCACCCCTCACCCGTCGCGGACGGCCGGCCCGCCCGTCCGCTCAGCCCCCGGTGAGGCCGCGGAGCTCGACGGGCAGAAGGCCGGACGGACTTCGGCAGGACGACGCGAGGACCTAGGTCCCTGGCGGCGGGGCCGCCCGGGGAAGGAGTCTTGGGGCATCAGGGAAAGGCCTAGGGGGAAGCCATGGGCACGCAGGAGATCAGCTTCGAGGCGTTCGGGGAGCTCGTCACGTCGATCGACGACGGCGACGGCGACGGAGCGGCGCGCGTGACGGCCCGCGGCGAACTGGACATCGCCTCGTCCGCCGCGTTCGGCATCGAGCTGGCGAGGCTGATCGGCGAACGGGGACCGGACGTCGTGGTGGACGTCTCCGGCCTGACCTTCTGCGACGCGCGGGGCCTCGCGGCGCTCGTCGCCGCCGACGATCTCGCGCGCAGCCGCGGCGGGGCCGTCACCCTGACCGCGCCCCGCCCGCAGATGGCGAAGATCCTGCGGCTCACCGGCCTCGACCGCCGGTTCACGCCGGTCCGCACGGCCGTCCGCTGAAGCGTCCCCGCGCGGGGTCTCCCGACGGGCCAGAGCACCCCGCCCCGACCGCGACGGGTACCCGTACCCCGTATTAGGCACTCATCGACCAGTCGAGAGTGCAGCACCTCACATCACCTGTCTTCTTCCTGAGCTTGTGGTTTCGGAGATACCCCCCTAGGGTAAGCCGGACCCGCAAGGATACCCCCTAGGGGTAATGAGGAGGAGACATGTCCGCTCGTTCCGCACCCCCCGCCACCCGCCGGTGGTGGGCGCTGGCGCTCATCGCGACCGCCCAGTTCATGGTGATCATGGACACCTCGATCATCGGGGTGGCGCTTCCCCGCATCCAGGACGACCTGGGCTTCTCCCAGGAGAACCTGTCCTGGGTGTTCAACGCCTACGTCGTCGCCTTCGGCGGCCTGCTCCTGCTCGGCGGCCGGCTGTCGGACCTGCTCGGGGCCCGCAGGCTGTTCTCGGCGGGCTGGGTCGTCCTGCTCGGCGGCTCCGCGGTGGCCGGGGCCGCCGGCACCGTCGCCGTCGAGCTGACCGGCCGCGCGCTGCAGGGCGTCGGCGCCGCGCTCATCGCGCCCGCCGCGCTCACCCTGCTGATGATGCTGTTCGGCTCCGAACCCCGCGAGCTGACCAAGGCGCTGTCGCTCTACGGCGCCGCGGCTCCCGCCGGGGGCACCGCCGGGGTGTTCCTCGGAGGCGTCATCACCGAGTACGCGGCCTGGCCGTGGGTCTTCTACATCAACATCCCCATCGCCGTGCTGGCGCTGGCCGCCGCGCCGGCGCTGATGCCCGGGGGCGGCGGGAGCGCCCGCGGCTCGGTGGACGTGGTCGGCGCGCTCACCGTGACCGCCGGGCTCGGCGCCGTCGTCTTCGCCGTCGTCCGCGCCCCCGAGGTCGGCTGGGACGCGGCGGCGACCTGGGCCGTGCTGGCCGGCGGGCTCGTCCTGCTCGGCGCGTTCCTGGCCGTCCAGGCGTCCCGCCGCACCCCGCTGATGCCGCTGTCGATCTTCCGGGCGCCGAACCTGGGCGCCGCGAACCTCGCCCAGCTCCTGCTCGGCGGCGCGTGGATCCCGATGTGGTTCTTCCTGAACCTCTACCTGCAGCGGGTCCTCGGCTACAGCGCCTTCCCCGCGGGGGCCGCGCTGGTCCCGATGACGGCACTGATCATGCTCGGGATGATCGTCCTGGCGCCGCGGGCCATCGGGCGCCTCGGTTCCAAGGGCTCCGTCGTCACCGGGCTGCTGGTGCTGGCCGCCGGCATGGGCTGGCTGGCGCTCATCCGCCCGGACGGGAACTACTGGGTGGACGTCCTGCCCGCCTCGCTGGTGGCCGCCCTGGGCATGTCCCTGGCCTTCATCCCCTCCCTGGGCACCGCGCTTTCGGCCGCCCGTCCGGAGGAGGGCGGCCTGGCGTCCGGCATCGTCAACACCAGCTACCAGGTCGGTTCGGCTCTGGGCCTGGCCGCGATGACCGCCATCGCCGCCTCCTTCGGCGCCGACCGGATCGGCGACCTGCCCGCGCTCACCGACGGCTTCTCGGCGGCGTTCGCCGGCGCGGCACTGGTCGCGCTCGCCGGCGCGGCGCTGGCCGCCGTCACCCTGCGCACCCCGCGGCCCGAGGGCGCGCCCGCGCCCGCGCCGGAGCACGAGAAAGCCCCGGGGCGCTGACCGGCACCTCCGCGGGACCGCAGCCGGCGGTCCCGCGGAAGCCCGTCCGGGCGGCGGACCGGCCGCCCGCCCTGCTCAGGCCGCGTGCACGACCGCGACCGGGCAGGGCGCGTGGTGCAGCAGGGCGTGGCTGACCGAGCCGAGCAGCAGGCCGCGGAAGCCTCCGAGGCCCCGCGAGCCGACGACCAGCAGGCGCGCCTCCTCCGCGGCGGCCAGCAGCACCTCGCGCGGCGCCCCGGTCACGATGTCGATCTGGACCTTCACGTCGGGGTGGAGCTCGCGCGACGGGATCATCAGCCGGGCCATCCTGGCCGCGGCGGCGTCCCGCATCCCCGCCTCGTCCACCAGCGGGGGCACCTCCTTCTCCGGCACCGCCTCCCAGGCGACGACCGCGCGCACGTCCCAGCCGTGCGCGGCGGCCTCGGCGAAGCCCAGCGCCAGCGCCTCGCGCGACGCCGGCGACCCGTCCACGCCGACGACGACGTGCCCGTGCACCTGCTCCGGCGGCGGGACGAGGTCGCCCCGGACGATCACGACCGGGCAGGGGGCGTGCGCGGCCACCTGCGCGCCGACGGAACCGAGCACCAGCCCGACGAACCCGCCGAGCCCCCGCGGGCCGAGGACGAGCATGTCCGCGCCGTGCCCGGCCTCGATCAGCCGCGCCGCCGCCTGCCCCCGCGCCAGCACGCCCCGCACGCTCAGCCCCGGCGCCACCTTCCGGACGTGCTCGACCCCGTTGCCGAGGTTCTCCTCCGCCACGGCGCGCAGGTCGACGACCGGCATGGCGATCGGGCCGCCCCCGACGTAGACGTCCCACACGTGGAGCACGGTCAGGGGCAGGCCCCGGATGCGGGCCTCGGCGGCGGCCCACTCCAGGGCCTGCACACCGCCCGTGGAGCCGTCGTAGCCAACGACCACTCCGGTGATCGGCTCGTCGTTCATGTGCGAACTCTCCTTCGGGGGTTCCTGCCGGGTCGAGTCCAGACTCGCCCGCCGTGGCCCCGCGCAGGAGGGGCGACGGTCCGCAGGATCAGGGACCTTCGGCCCTCGTCCGCCACCCGCGTCACCGGGCGAGCGGCACCACGGCGATCGGGCAGATCGCGTTGTACAGCAGCCACTGCGCGACCGAGCCGAACGCGGGATGCGCGGCCCCGACCACCAGGAGGCGCGCCTCCTGCGCGGCCTCCCGCAGCGCTTCGGGCGGAGGGGCGAGCGGGTTCTCGGGGTGCCCGAGGCCCGCCCCCGGCGCCCCCTCCCCCTCGGCGCCCGAGGAGACGGTCTTCACGGGAAGCTGCCGCAGCTCCGCCTCACGCGCGGCGAACGCGAGCGCGCTCCGCGCCGCGGGCGAACCGTCCACCACGGCCACGACCGGCGCCGGGCTTCCGGGGCGGGGCAGCGCGCCCACGCCCCTGACCACGATGACCGGGCATCGCGCGTGCACGGCGACGTGGGCGGCGACCGAGCCGACGGGCACGCGCGCGAGCCGCCCGAGCCCGCGGGACCCGAGCACCAGGAGCTCGGCGCCGGCCGACAGCTCCGTGAGCCGCTCCGCCGCCGACCCCTCCTCCGACACCGGCCTGACCGCGACCCCGGCCGTGCGCTGCCGGGCGCACTCGACGCCGTGGGCCAGCACGTGCTGCGCCGCCTCGTGCAGCGACCGCCGGCCCGCCTCCTCCAGTTCGGGGGCGACCCCCTGGTAGGGCCAGTGCCACGCGTGGCACAGCACCAGCGGAGATCCGCGCAGCTCCGCCTCGTCCAGCGCCCAGTCCAGCGCCTGCATGGCGTACACCGACCCGTCGAATCCGACGACCACCTCGCGCGCACCGCTTCCGTCGGACATCGCGAACCCCCGTCCCCGTCCGGATGGATCCGCAAAAGGCGTTCCCGGCCGGTGGCCGGGAGACGGCGTCCGCGGAACGTGAAGGGGGCGGGAGAAGCCCTCCGCCGCTTAGGCAGCGTTTCGAGATGGACGGTGCGTGGTCTCCCACTTCTCCGTCCCTTTCCGCTCGACTTCTCTCGCCCGGTTTCATTCCATCTCGCCGCCGGCGCCCGGTACAGGGACGAAAGTCCTTCGTTCGCCTCGGGCCTGGGACGGGAGTATGTGCTCCGGCGGGCTGGTCAGCGGAGGAGCCGAAGGTCCCCTCGGCGGGGCCGGGCGGCCTCCGCGTCCTCCAGACCGGCGAACCCGCGCCGGGCGACGCGCCGGCGGAGCTCGCGGAACTGCCTGTGCTGCATGATGAAGTGCGCCGGCTCCCCGAGGAGCCAGGTGAACAGGCGGTCCGGGACCGACGGCACCCCGTGTCCGCGCGTCCGCACGATCAGGCGCGTGCACCCGTCGGGCAGGCGGTGGAGGTGGAAGGCCCAGAGCCCGTCCGCGTACGCCCGCGGCTTCGGTCCGCGCGGGTCGAACGACCTTCCGGACGGCAGCTCGATGTCGCTCCGCAGCACCAGGGTCCTGCCCGGATCGAGGACCTCGACGCGGAAGTAGGTCGTCCCGCCGGGGACCGTGGGCACGCGGTCGCCCGCCGCCAGATCCTGCCATTCCGGAACGATGCGGTCCGTGCTCGGCCGCCCCCTGTTGTCGAGCAGGTCCCAGCTGTACCAGCCGCCCCGCCCGTATCCCATCTGCACCAGCCACGGCCAGACCGCCTCCGGCGGCGCGGGCAGCGACACCGCCATGGTGGACTGGCTCGTCGCGTTCTCGATCAGCTCGTCGCTCGGATACGAGGTCTCCGCCTCCGTGTCGGTGGCCCCCCAGGACAGCAGCGCGGGACGGACCGCGGCCGCGTAGGCGGCTGCCGCGCCGCAGGCGAGCGCGAGACCGCGAACCCTCTTGCTCATGGCGAGTCCTCCCCCAGTCGATGACCGCTCGGGTTCCACGCTGGCGGGCGGCGGTCCGGTCCGGCAGAGGCCTTCGCCACGCCGGCCGGGGACGTTCGTCCCTTCTGACCTGGCGGCGCGCCGTCGCCGGACCGGAGAAAGGGACCTTCGGGCCGCGGCGTCGAGGACATCCGTCCGTGGCGCCCGGCGCGTCCCCGGGAAAGGCTGGAGGTACTTGGAGGGATGAGCCGTTGAGGGCGACTTCCGAGGTCGTTCGGTCATCGACCCGGGGAGCAGGCATGAGGCCGCCGGACGCCGGCACACACGCGGACCGCCTGCGGCGCCGCTGCGGGCTCGACGGCAACGACCTGCGGCGGAGGGTCGATCGGGCGCAGTGGCGCGTCGGGCTCCTTCTGCTCCTGCTCTTCCTGGTCGCCGCACCGATCGCCTGCGCCCACGTGGTCTCGTCCGTCGATGCCGCGGGGGTCCGCGCCGAACGGTACGAGGCCGCGACGCGCCACCGCGTCGACGCGACGGTGGTCGGGGTCACGCAGCTGGAGTCCGGACGCGAGGTCAACGTGGTCTGGACCGGCGCGGACGGCACTCCGCACAACGGCCGGTACACCAGCTGGCGCGCGACCGTGGTCGGCGAGCACCGCGTGCTCTGGACGGGTCCCCGCCACACCCTCGGAGAGATGGGCCCGCGGAAGCACGCGCGGACGATCGGTGACGACGTGTCGGCCGGCGCGGCCGTCCTGGCGGTGGCGGGGCTGCCGATGCTCACCGTCTACCTCGCGTTCCGCTGGGGTTGCGACAGGCGCCGGTACCGGCAGTGGGACGAGGAGTGGGCCGACTTCGACCGCCGCTCCCGTTCGGCCTAGGAGACCCGAGACGGCACGCCGGAGGTGCGGGATGCAGCGGATGAACGCGCTGGACGCGGGGATGTTCTTCGCCGACAACGACACCACGCCGCTCCAGATCGGCACGGTGACCGTGTTCGAGGGCCCCGCGCCCGGCCACGCGGAGCTGGTCCGGGAGATCTTCGCCAGGCTCCGGTTCGCTCCCCGCTGCCGGCAGCGCGTCCGGACCGTCCCGCTCCACCTCGCGCACCCGGTCTGGATCGACGACCGCGGCTTCCGGATGGCGGACCACGTCCGGCACGTGGAGGCGCCCGCGCCCGGCGGCCCGGACGAGCTGCGGGAGCTGGCGGGCCGCGTCCTCGGCAGGCGGCTGGACCTCACCCGCTCTCCGTGGGAGGTGTGGCTGGTCGAGGGGCTGGAGCACGGACGCTGGGCCCTGATCTCCAAGGTGCACCACTGCATGGTCGACGGGCTCGCGGGGATCGACCTGCTGAGCGTCCTGCTCGACGCCGGCCCCGGATGGTCGCCCGCCGGTCCCCGGCTGTGGACGCCCGCCCCGGAACCGTCCGCGCGGGCCGTCGTGCGCGGCGCCGTGGCGGACCGGCTGAGGGGGTTCGGCCGGCAGGCCGCCCGGCTCTTCCTCCCGGCCCTGCGCGAGTCGATCGCCGTCGCGGGCGCGGCCCCCGGCTACGCCGCGCGCCTCACCGGCCCCGGCGCGTCCTCGCTCAACGGCCCGACCGCTCCCCTCCGGCGCTGGTCGCGGACCTGCGCGCGCCTGGATGAGGTGAACCGGATCAGGTGCGCCCTCGGCGGATCGGTCAACGACGTGGTGCTCGCCGCGACCGCCTCCGGTTTCCGGGCGCTGCTGGCCGCCCGGGGCGTGCTCACCGCGGAGTCGGCCGTCCGCGCCCTGGTGCCCGTCTCGGTCCGGTCGCCCGACGAGCGCGGGATCCTGACGAACCGGGTGTCGGCGGTGCTGGTCGACCTGCCCTGCGGGGAGCCCGACCCCCTGCGCCGCCTCCGCCTGCTGCGGGAGCAGATGGACGGCGCGAAGAGCGCGGACCAGGCGGCCGGGCTCGACGCCTTCCTGCGGCTCGTCGGCGCCGCCCCCGGGCTGCTCGCCGTGGCGGCCCGCACGGCGCTGCGGCTGCGGCAGCCCTTGGTCCACACGATCGTCACGAACGTGCCCGGTCCCTCGTTCCCGCTGTACGCGATGGGGCGGCGGATGCTGGAGATGGACCCCTACATCCCCATCGCCGCCGGGTCGCGCGTCTCCGTCGGCATCATCTCCTACGACGGCGTCCTGTCGTTCGGGATCACCGGCGACCGCGACGCCCTGCCCGACCTGCCGATCCTGTGCGCGGGCATCCGCGAGGGCGTCGACGAGCTCCTCAAGGAGGCGGCGCGGAAGGTTCCGGCATGACCGCCCGCGCGCGGCGCAGGAACTCGGTGGGGCGGCGCGAACACGGCGTTCACCGGGATCGTACGCGGCGTCCCGTCATCTCAGGCGGCGCAGGTAGGGGTCCCAGGCGCGCCGGGGAAGGAGCCGGACACGGGCGTCGACGGCCACCGCGCCGTCGGGCCGGACGACGGTGGGATTGAGGTCGAGCTCGGCGATCTCGGGATGCTCGGCCGCCAGCCTGGACAGCCGGAGCAGGAGGTCGCGCAGGGCGGCGAGGTCGCCCGCGGGGCGGGCGGGATGGCCGAGCAGCAGGGCGGACAGGCGCGGCTCGCGGATCAGGTCGTCGGCCTCCCGCTCCGTCAGCGGGGCGAGGCGGGCGGTGCGGTCGGCCAGGGCGTCGGCGTCGACGCCGCCCGCACCGAAGACCACGACGGCTCCGAACACCTCTTCCTGGACGGCGCCGCACAGCACCTCGACGCCCTCGTCCACCATGGCCTGGACGACCACGCCCTCCAGGGCGCCGCCGAACCGTCCGGTGAGGCTCCCGAACGCCTCCCGGACCTCGCGGTCGCCGTCCAGGTCGAGCCGCAGGGCTCCGGCGGCGGTCTTGTGCACGACTCCGGGCACGTGCGCCTTCATCGCCACCGGGACGCCCATCTCGCGGGCCGCCGACGCGGCCTCCTCCTCGGTGCGCGCCCAGCACCAGGGGGCGAGCGGAAGCCCGTAGGACTCCAGCAACCGGAAGGTGCCGACGGGCGGCAGCCAGCCGCCCTCCGGTCTCGCGGACAGGAACCCGTCGATGATGCCCGCCGCCTCGACCGGCATCAGCCCGGTCAGCGCGGGCGGCGCGCCGGGCGGGGCGCCCCGCCGCCGCGCGTAGGAGAAGGCGCGGGCGAACGCGCGGACGGCGTTCTCCGGGTAGGCGTAGCAGGGCACGCCGCGCTCGTTGACCACGACGGTCTCGGGCTGCCCGAGCACGACCGCGGCGAGCGGCTTGCCGCAGCCGCCGAGCGCTCCGCGCAGGTCCGCGAGCGCGGTCGGCGCCACCAGCGCCAGGACGGCGTCGACGGACCCGTCCGCGGCGACCGCGTCCAGGGCGCTCCGGAACAGCTCGGCGGAGACCCCGGCCGTGGTGTCGACCGGGTTGGCGACCGCCGCGCACGCGGGCAGGAGGCCGGAGAGGCGGCGCCGCGTCGCCGGCGTCAGGACGGGGACGGAGAGTCCGGCGTCGGCGCAGGCGTCGGCCGCCAGCACGCCCGCCCCGCCCGCGTTGGACACCACCGCGACGCGCGGCCCGTCCGGGAGCGGCTGGGCGGCCAGCAGCGCGGCGGCGTCCACCAGCTCCCCGAGGTCGTCGGTGGCGACGATGCCCGCCTGCTCGAACAGGGCCCGGCGGGTGATCTCGGGGGTCGCGGCGGCCGCGGTGTGGGAGGCGGCCGCCCGCGTGCCGGGCGCCGACCGCCCGGCGAGGACGGTCAGCAGCGGCATCCGGGCCGCCACCCGCCGGGCCGTCCTGGCGAACTTGCGCGGGTTGCCGAACGACTCCACGTGCAGGACGCCGAGCCGGGTCGTCTCGTCCGACTCCCACCACATGAGCAGGTCGTTGGAGCTGACGTCGTACTTGTCGCCGACCGAGGCGAACGAGGAGATCCCGATCCCCAGCCGGGACAGCTGCTCCAGCAGCGCGATCCCGACGCCGCCCGACTGCACCACCACCCCCGCGCCCCCGGGGACGGGGTGCCGGGCGCCGAACGTCGCGTCGAGGGAGATCTCGGTGTTGGCCGTCCCCAGGCAGTTCGGGCCGACCAGCCGCATGCCGTGCTCCCGGCAGACCGCCAGCAGGTCGCGCCCCTGGCCGGCGGTCAGCCCCGAGCTGACCACCACCAGCGCGCGGGCCCCGTACCGCCCGCATTCGGCCGCCGCGCGGACCACCGCGCCGGCGGGCACGGTGACGACGGCCAGGTCGGGCCGCTCCGGCAGGTCGGCGGGCGCCGCCACGCACGGCGCGCCGTGCAGGTCGCCGCCGGCGGCGTGCGGGTTCACCGCGTACACGGCGCCGCCGAAGCCGGCGGAGAGGAGGTTGCGGAGGATCTCGGCGCCGACCGTCCCCGGCCGCCGGGACGCGCCGACGACCGCGACCGTCCGCGGCCGCATCAGCGGCTCCAGGCTGGCGACGTCGGCGCGCCGCTCCCGCTCGGCCACCGCGTCCAGGTAGCGCTCGTCGGAGACCAGCGGCAGGGTCAGCTCGACCACGCCTCCCGAGAACCGGCGCCGCGCCGTCATCCCGGCGTCGGCGAAGACCCGCAGCATCGCGGTGTTCTCGGCCAGCGTGTCGGCGCGGAAGGCCACGATCCCGTGGTCCCGGGCCACGGACGCGAGGTGCTCCAGCAGCAGCGTCCCGACCCCGCGGTGGTGCATCCGGTCGGCCACCGCCATCGCGAACTCGGCCTCTCCGGGCACGTCGGTCGGCTCGTACTCGGCCACGCCGACCAGTCCGCCGCGCAGCCACGCGCCGAGCGCGGCGTGGCCGTCGCCGCCCGTCCGGCAGACCCGGCCCGCGACCTGCTCGGAGACGGCCCGGTTGAGGCCGAAGAACCGCAGGTGGAGACTCTCCTCGCTGAGGCCGCGGTGCAGGTCGCGCACCGCCGCCCGGTCCGCCTCCCCCAGCCGCCGGATCTCGACCTGCGTCCCGTCGGTCAGCAGCGCGAAGACACGCGCGCCGGAAAGGCTCTCCGTCATGCCCCCAGCGTCGGACGGGGCGGCGCGGCCGGTCAGCGTCCCAAGGTCACGGGTCGTCGGGACCTTCGTCCCCACGCCCCGGAGAGGCCCGCCGGGTAGGACAGGGGGAACACCGGTTCCGCCATCCTGAGGAGCGGCGCTCTCGTGGATCTCAACTCGCCCGGCCGCACGCTGCGGATCGGCGGCCGCCCCCTCCCGGTCGTCGGCCCCGCCCGCATGTACGTCTGCGGGATCACCCCGTACGACGCGACCCATCTCGGCCATGCCCGCACCTTCGTCTGGGCCGACGTCGCCGCCCGGGTCCTGCGGCACGCGGGCGGCGAGGTGCGCGTGTGCCGGAACGTCACCGACGTCGACGACGTGCTGGACCAGGCCGCGCACCGTGCGGGCAGCCCGTACGACAGCTTCGCCGCCGTCCAGCAGTTCTACTTCGAACGCGACCTGGAGGTCCTCGGGGTCCACGCCGTCGACCACCAGCCCCGCGCGCACAACCATGTCGGCGAGGTCGTCGCGCTGGCCCAGGGACTCCTCGCCTCCGGACACGCCTACGTGCGGGGCGGCGCGGTCCACTTCCGCGGCGGCGAGGTCCCCCGGCGCGCCGGCCTCGACGCCGGCCGGGCACGCGCGCTCCTCGCCGAGTACGGCGACGCGCCCGACGACCCCGGCAGGGACGACCCGTTCGACGTCGCGGTCTGGCGGCCGTCGCGGTCGGGCGAGCCCGCCTGGCCCAGCCCCTGGAGCGCGGGGCGGCCCGGCTGGCACGCCGAGTGCGCCGCGATGGCGATGACGGCCTTCGGCCCGGCGCTGGACCTGCACGCCGGCGGCGACGACCTGCGGTTCCCCCACCACGCCTACGAGGCGGCCATGGCCGAGGCGCTGACCGGCGTGCGGCCGTTCTCCCGGGCCTGGCTGCACGTCGGGGTGGTCCGCCGGGAAGGCGCCAAGATGGCCAAGTCCACCGGCAACCTGGTGCTGGTCTCCGATCTGGTCCAGGACCACCCGGCCTCCGCGGTCCGTTTCATGCTCCTCGCCGAGCCCTGGGCGCGGGAGTGGGAGTACACGCCCGGCGCCCTCGACCGCGCCGCGGAAGGGCTGGACCGCCTCCTCGCGGCGGCGGGCCGCGGCCGCTCCTCCCCCGCGGCGGAGGCCGCCGTGACGCGGGCGCTGCTCGACGACCTCGACGTGCGGACGGCGCTCGAAGTGGCGGAGCAGGAGGGCGGCCGGACCGCTCGCCTGGTGACGCGGGTCCTGGCCCTCGGCTGAGCGGCCGCCCGGGCGCCGGCGCACGTGGCGCGCCCCGCGCAGGGGTGCGGGCGGGCCGCTGACTCAGTGCGGAAGGGTCACGCGGAACAGCGTGTGCTGGGCCTCGACGAGTTCGGCGCGGCCGCCGTGGGCGGCGGCCACCGCCTGGACGATGGCCAGTCCGAGTCCCGTGCCGCCCGCGCTGCGGGACCGGCTCTGGTCGGCGCGGACGAACCGCTGGAAGATCTCCTCGCGCAGGCCGGCCGGAATGCCGGGGCCGTCGTCCTCCACGTCGAGGAGCACGGCGTCCCCCCGGTCCGCGAGCCTCACGGTGACGTGGGTGCCGGGAGGCGTGTGGGCGCGCGCGTTGGCGAGCAGGTTGGCGACCAGCTGGTGGAGGCGCCGGGCGTCCCCGGTGACGGTCACCGGTTCCTCCGGGAGCACCAGTTCCCAGCGGTGCCGCGGGCCGGCGGCGCGGGCGTCGGCCGTGGCGTCCAGCACGATGCGGGTCAGGTCCACCTGGTCCGTCTCCAGCGGGCGGCCGGCGTCCAGGCGGGCGAGGAGGAGCAGGTCGTCGACCAGTTCGGACATCCGGACCGACTCGGCCTCGATCCGTCCGAGCGCGTGCCGCACCTCGGGCGGAACGGGCTCGGTGGTGCGCAGGGCGAGTTCGGCGTGGCCCCGGATCGCGGCGACGGGGGTGCGCAGCTCGTGGCTCGCGTCGGCGGCGAAGCGGCGGAGCCGCTCCTCGCTCGCGTGCCGGCGGGCCAGCGCGTTCTCGACATGGCCGAGCATCCGGTTCAGCGCGGCGCCGACCTGCCCGACCTCGGTGCGGGGATCGGTGTCGGGGACGCGCTCGGGCATCGCCACCTCCCCGCTGGCCAGCGGCAGCTCGGTCACCCGGGACGCGGTCGCGGCGACCCGCCGCAGCGGGCGCAGGGCCAGCCCGACCCACGCCGCCGCCGCGATCCCGGCGGCGGCGAGCACGGCCGCGAAGACGATCGCCTCCACCAGGATGACGCGGCGCAGCGTCTCCTCGGCGGGCCGCAGCGGCAGCCCGGTGACCAGGACGTCCCCGTCGTCGCCGCGGAGCGCCATCATCCGGTACTCCGCCAGCGCCGACAGGTCGAGCGAGCGCGCCCGGCCGTCGGGCGGGAGTGCGGCGAGGGCGCGCCGGTCGGCGGCGTCGAGCGGCACGGGCACGTCGGAGCTGTCGCGCACGACCGCGGCCTCCGTCACCGTCCGGCGGAACAGCCGCGCGCCGAACGTCCCCGGCGCCTGCCCCCGGGTGTCGGGACCGTTGTCGGCGTCATGGCGCCGCTCGTGTTCGAGGCTCGCCGGGAACCGCCCGCCGGACGCGGTCAGCTGCTCGTCCAGCCGCCCCATCAGGAACCGGTCGAGCGCCGTCGCTGTGGCGATGCCCACGGCGAGGCAGCTCAGCGCCAGCAGGACGAGCAGCCCGGCGGTGAGGCGGGCCCGCAGCGTCCGCAGGCCCCTCACGAGGCCCCTGGCTTCAGCACGTACCCGACGCCGCGCACCGTGTGGATCATCGGTGCCCGGCCCGCGTCGATCTTCTTGCGCAGGTAGCTGATGTACAGCTCGACGACGTGGGCCTGCCCGCCGAAGTCGTAGTCCCAGACGCGGTCGAGGATCTGGGCCTTGCTGAGGACCCGGCGCGGGTTGCGCATCAGGAACCGCAGCAGCTCGAACTCGGTGGGCGTCAGCTCCACGACCTCTCCGTCGCGGGTCACCTCCCGGGCGTCCTCGTCCATGGCCAGGGCGCCGACGGTGAGCAGCCGGTCCGTGCCGGCCGTCCGCGCCATGCCCGCCCGGCGCAGCAGCCCCCGGAGCCGCGCCAGCACCTCCTCCAGGCTGAACGGCTTGGTCACGTAGTCGTCGCCGCCCGCGGTGATGCCGGCGATGCGGTCCTCGACGGCGTCCTTGGCGGTCAGGAACAGCACGCACACCTCGGGCGAGTCGGCGCGCAGCCGCCGCAGCACCTGCAGGCCGTCGATGTCGGGGAGCATCACGTCCAGCACGACGGCGTCGGGGCGGAAGTCGCGCGCGGCGGCGAGCGCGCCCGCGCCGTCCCCGGCACTCCGCACCGACCAGCCCTCCGAGGCCAGCACGCGCGACAGCACCTCCGCCAGGTCCGGTTCGTCGTCGACGACGAGGACCCGCACGGGCGTCCCGTCGGCCCGCCGCAGGCCCGCCACCGCGGGTTCGTCCTTTGTCATGGTCGGACCAGCATCCCTCTCCAACCTCTGCCTTCCCTCTGAAAAGGCTCTGAGAGACGCCATTCCCCATCGCGTCAGAGGGAACTCAGAAACTGCGTTGGCAGGGTGGCCGCCATGACGACGACCAGGTACGACATCATGCGGCCGACCCCGCAGGTCAGGCGGCCGTCGTGGCGCGTCCCGCACTGGTGGCCGCAGGTACCGATCTACGCCGGCGCGCTCGCGGTGCTGGCGCTGTGGTGGCGGAGCACCGGCTCGATCACCGGTCTGGACGGCTGGCTGACCGAGGCCGGGCGCGTCACCGGGCTGCTGGCGGGATACGGCTGCGCCGTCCTGCTGGCCCTGATGGCCCGCGTGCCGGCGCTCGAACGGGGCGTGGGCACCGACCGGCTCGCCCGCTGGCACGCGATGGGCGGGCGGTACACCGTCTGCCTCGCGCTGGCGCACGCCCTCCTGATCATCTGGGGGTACGCGGTGACGGCCCGCACCGACGTCGTCCACGAGACGGCGACGGTGGTCGTCGACTACCCGGAGATGATCAAGGGCACGGCCGGGTTCCTGCTCCTCCTCGGCATCGGGATCACGTCCGCGAGGGCCGCCCGGCGGCGGATGCGCTACGAGACCTGGCACTACCTGCACTTCGCGACCTACCTGGCCATCTTCCTGGCGTTCTCGCACCAGCTCGCCAACGGAGCCCAGTTCGCCGGATCGCCCCTGGCGAAGGCCGCCTGGTACACCCTGTACATCGGCGTCGCCGTCACCCTCGCCTGGTTCCGGTTCCTGATGCCCGCCGTGCGCGGGATCCGGCACGGGCTGCGGGTCACCGCCGTCCACGCCGAGGCGCCCGGGATCGTCTCCGTCTACATGAGCGGCCGCCACCTGGACGAGCTGCGCGCCGAACCGGGCCAGTTCTTCCGCTGGCGGTTCCTCGCCCCGGGCTTCTGGTGGACGGCCAACCCCTACTCGCTGTCCGAGCCGCCCCGCGGGCACCGGCTCCGCATCACCGTCAAGGAGGCCGGGGACCACAGCCGTGCGCTGGCCCGGCTCCGCCCCGGGACGCGGGTCTGGGCCGAGGGGCCCTACGGCGGGTTCACCGGGGCGCGGCCGCACCACGACCGGGCCCTGCTGATCGCCGGCGGCGTCGGCATCACCCCGCTGCGGACGCTGTTCGAGACCCTGCCCGGTGACGTGACCCTCGTCTACCTCGCCCGCCGGCCCGAGGACCTGGCCCTGCGCGGCGAGCTCGACGACATCGCCCGCGTCCGCGGCGCACGCGCCTACTACTTCGTGGACGAGCCGTCCCACTACTCCCTGTCGCTGGACGGCCGGGCGCTGCGCGACCTCGTCCCCGACATCCGGCACCGGGACGTCTACCTGTGCGGGCCGCCCGGCATGATGGCCGCCGCCCAGGGCGCGCTGAAGCAGGCCGGCGTGCGACGCCGCCACGTCCGATCCGAATCCTTCGAGTTCTGAGAGGTCCGCACCCTATGCGCCGAGCCGTGTTCACCACGAGCGCGACGATCGCGGGAGTCGTGCTGCTGCTGTCGTTGAAGCCGCACCACCACGACACCGCCGTGGCGCCCCCGCCCACCGCGGGCGGCGGCACGAGCAACGGGACGAGCGGCGGCACGAGCGGCGGGGCGAACCCGGTGAGCAAGACCTACCGGGGCGAGAGCGTCGACACCCGCTACGGGCCCGTCCAGGTCGAGATCACGATGTCGGGCGGCCACCTCACCGGAGTCCGCGTCCTGCGCTCGCCGTCGGAGAACGGCCGCGACCGCGAGATCGCCTCCTTCGCCCTCCCCAAGCTCACCAAGAAGGCCCTCGCGGCGGGCAGCGCGCGCATCGACACCGTGTCCGGCGCCACCTACACCAGCGAGGGATACATCACGTCCCTCCAGAGCGCCCTGGACAGCGCCCGTGCCTGAGGGGATCCGCCACGTGGAGCACGCGATGGGGACGGTGTTCTCCTTCGACGTCCGCACGCCGCGCTCGCCGGCCATCGCCGCGGCCCTCGCGCAGGCCGTCGCCTGGCTCCACCACGTCGACCGCGTCTTCTCCCCCTACCGCCCCGACAGCCAGGTCACGCGCCTGGCGGACGGCCGCGCCGGGCTCGGCGAGTGCGATCCCGAGGTCGCCGAGGTCCTGCGCCTCGGCGCGGAGTTCGAACGGGCCACGGGCGGCGCGTTCACCTGCGAACCGGGGGGCCGGCTCGATCCCAGCGGCGTGGTCAAGGGCTGGGCGATCGAGCGGGCGTCGACGATCCTCCACGACGCCGGCGCCCACGACCACTGCGTGAACGGCGGCGGCGACGTGCAGGCGCGCGGCGAGGCCGGGCCCGGCGAACCGTGGCGGATCGGCATCGCCGACCCCGGCGACCGCGGCAGCCTCATCGCCGCCGTGTCCGGGAGCGACATCGCCGTCGCCACGTCCGGCACCGCCGAGCGCGGCCGGCACATCCTCGACCCCCGCACCGGGCTCCCCGCCGCGGGCCTCGTCTCCGTCACGCTGGTCGGGCGCCACCTCACCGACGTCGACGCGCTCGCCACCGCGGCCTTCGCCATGGGCGACGCCGCCCGCGCCTGGCTCGAGGCCCGGCCGGGGATCGAGGCGCTCGGCGTCACGTCCGAGGGCGGCCTGTGGTGGACGCCCGGCTTCGAGGACTTCGCCCTGCTTCCTTCCAGGAGGGGCTGAGGGCCGAACCCGGGGCGAAAGGACCGTCGCCGTCCGAGGCGGGGACCAAGGTCCCTACGGCCGAGCGACCGCGCGGACGACGCTGTGTTCATGGCAAAGCCCTCCTCCTTCGGGCCTGACGGCCCCCCATCGTCGGGCACCGCAGGCGATCGCGCGGTCCTGGTCGGGACCGACGGTTCCGCCTCCTCCGAACGCGCCATCGGCTGGGCGGCCGACGAGGCCGCGCGCCTCGGCAAGGAACTGCACGTCCTCCACGTCCTGGAGACACCGACGAGGACCGCGCCCGGCGACACGGGCGGCGACGCCGAGTCACTCGTCGACGCCTGGAACCCGGTGCTGCGCGCCGGGCGGGACGCGGCCCTGCGGCGGCACCCCCGCCTCAAGGTCGAGACGATGCTCGTCCACGACCGGACCGTGGCGGGCGGCCTGCGGCTCTACGCCGGCGAGGCCGCCGAGGTCGTCGTCGGGCATCGCGGCCGGGGCGGCTTCGCCTCGCTGCTGCTCGGCTCCACCGGTCTTCACCTGGCCGGGCACTACCCGGGCCCGGTGGTCATCGTCCGCGGCCACTCGGACACCCCCATCGGCGAGGTCGTGGTGGGCCTGGACCTGGCGGAGGACCCCGCCCCCGCGCTCGGCCACGCGTTCGCCGCGGCCGCCGCCCGCGGCGCCCGGCTCCGCGTGCTGCACGCCTG